>JAJYSD010000074.1 GCA_021793745.1 Bacillota bacterium | reverse complement strand
TCCCTGCGGCGAATGAGGAGCACCTTCCCTTCCCGGTTGAGGACGATGCCTGTCGCCGCCACATGATGTTTGGGAAGTACCGTTTCCACCTCCCTCCTTCAAGGCCCTTCCGATCGCCTTCTGCCCCGAGGACTATACCGTGCCGGAAGCCGTCGTCTGCGGAGAGGGTTTCAACGGCACCCGATGGAAAGCGATCCCTTCCTCCTCCAACAGGAGGCGTTCCCGCGTCTGACAGGTGCACAGGAGAATCTGATGTTCTCGGGACAGATCGCCGAGGATGCGGAGCGCCTCCCGCAGGCGATCCTCATCAAAGTGAACCAGGCTGTCATCCAGAATGATGGGCAGCGGCGTCCCTCCCTCCTCGGAAAAGAGCCGGATCAAGGCCAGGCGCAGGGCGAAATACATCTGGTCGATGGTCCCCTGGCTGAGCTGCTCGATCGCTTTGCGCTCACCGGTTTCAGGGACAAAGACACTGAGGCGGATTCCGTCCGTCGGATCGATCAACAGGTCTTGGTATCGGCCGTGGGTCACCTCCCGGATCCAATGGGAGGCGTGGGGGGCGATCCGGGGGGCGATATCCTCCTGCACCTGACGGAGCGCGGCCACCAATTCCTCCCGGGCGATCTCCAGGGCCTGCCGCTCTTCCTCCAGTTCGACCACCCGTTCCTCCGCTTCCCTCAGCATGGTTTCGGCATCGGCCAGTGGCGGGATTCGATCCAGGCGGGTATGAATCTGCGTGGACAGGCGAAACACTTCCTCGGACTGCTTCTGATATTGCCCCTCCAGGCGTTGCAGAACCGCCTCCGCCCTCATCACCTGCTTCCGCAATTCCCCTTCATCCAGGGCTTCGCTCTCCCACTCCTCCCGGACCAGCTGTTCGTCCAATTCCGTTTGCTCCCGCCGGAGCTCCTCGATGCGACGATCCCATTCCTCCGCTTCCCGGAGCTGCCGGAGGCGGGATACCTTTTCCCGGATCTCCTTCAGCCTCTCCTCCAACTCCCGGACGCGCTCGCTCCGGAGGAACCATTCCTCCCACTCGGAAAATTGGTCGGTACCCAAACGCTCAAACCAGGGCTGAAGCCGGCGGGCCGCTTCCACCCGGGCCGCCTCCCAGCGGGAGGAGTCGGCGCGAAGGGTTTCCAGATCCGTCCGGAGAAGGCGGACCCTTTCCTGCACCTCCCGCGCCTCCCGGAGAACCTGTGTGAGGGCGGCATGCCACTCTTCCGGATGAAACGGTCCTAACCGCTCCAGCAGGGGTTCGCTCCAGGATTCCGCCTCCCGGCGCAATTCCGCCAATTGGCTCCGGTTTTTCTCACGGGCGGACCGGACCCATTCCGCTTCCCGGATCCGCTCCTGGATCCGATCCCGCTTCCGGTAAAGATCCAGGGGAGAGTCGGCGTCCCAACGGCGCAGGATCGCCTCCTGCTCCCGGAGCACCCCGTCCAATTCGCTTTCCAATTGGCTGAGGTGGTTGCGCGCATCCTGCAGCATCTGATTCGTATCCCATCTTTCCGCTTCGGCTCCATCCGCCTTCGCTTCCTGCTGCAGCCGGTTCCAGTCCTCCTCCAAACGGCGCCTCCGAACTTCCCACTTTTCGAAGGCATCCCGATCCAGCGCCCGCTGCTTCATCCAACGATAGGCGGAGAAGGCAGAAAAGAGCAGGGTGACTGCCGATCCCCAGGGCCAAAGGACGATCAGCACCACCGTCAGTGCCAGGCCGGAGATCCACATCCACTTCCAGGGAGCATCGGTGGGAACCGGCGGAGTGAGCGCATCCAGGGCTTCGCGAAGCATCTCCTCCCGTTGCGCCCGCTGCTTCCGCTTTTCCCGGAGCTCCACCTGTCGGGTGAGAAACGACACCTCTTCTTCACAGCGCCGCTTTTCTCGCCGGTAAACGTCTTCCCGTTCCTGCAGGTCGGACATCACCATGCAGTCCTCTTCCAGCCGGCGAAGTTGGGATTCGTCCTCTTCCACGTCCACTTCGCCTTCCATCGCCTGGGCGATCTCCTCCTCCCGTTTCAGCACCTCTTCCAGGCGATAGAGCTGGCGCTGCAACTCCTCCTCATCCAATTCCAAAAGCCAGCTGTTCTCGGTTTCCAGGAAGGATAATTCCTCTTTGATCTTCCGATAACGCTCGGTGTTTTCGGACAACCGGCGGCGGATCTCGCTCCGCTCTTCCACCAGCTGCCGCAACGTCTCCCATTCCTCCCGGGTGAGCAGATGGGGAGGCTCCTCTTTGTTCCTTTTCTTGTCGAGAGCGGCCTCCTCCCGCTCCAATTCAGCCAGGGCCTCCAGCTTCTCCTGAAGGGATTCCACCTGGACGGTCAGGTAATGTTTCCTCTGCTCCAGGGCGGATCGCCGTTGGATCTTCTCCAAACGACCCTGGAGATCGTTGAACTTTTCCTTCGCCCTATCCCGCTCCCCTTCGATCATCCGCAGCTGCTTCCGCATCTCCGACAGGCGCCGCTTGTCCTGGTCCAGCTCCTCCAGGGCGGCGCGAATCTCCCTGACATCCCGCTCCAGCGCGTTTCTGCGGCTGATCGCCATGCCATAGGGTTTGGTCCGGGCCTGAGACGTTTTCCCAATCCGCTGAATCTCCGATTCCAGCCAGTCGATCGCCGGCGTGGTCTCGGTCTCCTCCCCCTGGGCGATCAGCCGGCGGATCCGCTCCACCACCTGATCCTCCCCCGCCAGGGATTGGGAGGTGAGGAAAACGATGTTTCGAAACATCTCCCTCGACAACCCCAAATGGGTCTCCAGGAACCGCCGGTCCTTCCGGGAATCAAAGGGATACTCCTCGGTGACATCCCGGCCCGTTTTGAGATCGACCAGCTGCTCCCGCTCCTTCTCCCAATCGAGGGAGCGGATGAGGCGATATTGCCGATCGCCGATTTCAAAGTCGATTTCTCCGCCGTACTCCTTGCCCTGCCACGGTTGAAAGCGGTCGTGCCAGGCGGTTCGCTGACGCTTGTTCACACCCTCCTTTTTCGTACCGTACAACAGAGCCACCATTCCCTGGAGGAGGGTGGTTTTCCCCGATTCGTTCGGCGCTTCGATCAGATTGATTCCCTCGGACAGGCGGTAGGATTGACCCACCCACCGCCCAAACCCGCGAAAGAAGACCCGCAATATCTTCATCCCCGGATCACCTCTCTGCTCAAAAGCGCATCCAGTCCTTTATACAAGGCCCGCTTCAAAAGCTGTTGCTCCTCCGGTTCCGCCGCGCGGATGCGCTCTTCCATCCTGCGGACAAAGACGCCGACCACCCCGGTTCCCTGCCGCAATTGGTCCAGGTCATAGTCGGGAATGGTCTCATCCACACACTCCACGTAGTGAAACCCCGCCTCCCGGAGCTGCCCGATCGCCCAGTCGATGGGAATCGACCAATCCCGCGGCCGGTACCCCGTGAAATGAATTCTTCGGTACGCTTCCCGCTCCTCTCCGGTAATCGTCTCTAGCACCCGACGGACCACCGCTTCCGGCGTTTCACAGCCTGTGATATCCATCCGATCGATTTCACAGCGGCGGGTGTGCACCGGAACCGTCTCCACCTTCAAACCGTGTTCGTCGACGGTTCCCACCGTCACCGTCCGCGCCCCGGTTTCCTTCCAGCGCACCGCCTCCGGAGAACCGGGATAGCGCAGAATGGTGCCGCGGTCATTGGACAGGCGGGTCGTGGAGGGCTGATGGATGTGACCCAGAGCGGCATAATCGATTTCCAACGCCGCGAGGGCCTCCCGCCGGAGGGGAAAGTAGGGAGAGGACTCCTCACCCTCCGTCAACGTTCCGTGGACCACCATGATCCGTTTCCCCTCCTCCTCCCGAACCTCCGGGAGCGACGGGCGGGACTCCTCATAGTCCGCAAATCCCTTTCCGTAGACGTGGAGATCGTATTCCGAAAAAAAGTGATGCTCCCATTCCGCGGAGAAAATGTGCACATGATCCGGCCACCGCTCCGTCCGGTACCAGGAGTCGGACCGGTAGGGGTCATGATTTCCCGGGGCGATCAGCACCGTTGTTTCGGAAAGCTCCTCCAGCTTGTCCATCACAAAGCGCACCGTCGACCGGCCGGTGTATCGGTGTTCCATAAGATCGCCGGCGATGAACAGAAAAGCCGCCCGGCGTTGATTCGCCAGATCCACAATCCGCTCGAAGGTCCGGCGGAAATCTTCCCGGCGGGCCAGGAGCTGTTCCCGGCCGCCCCGCCACCCCTCGACGGGCTTGTCCAGGTGAAGATCAGCGGTATGTATAAACGTAAAGGATTTCACGATGCTACCTCCCTACCCCCGAGCAAGGATGTCTTAAACCCATGATACACCGCCGCGGCGTCCTTCACCATAGAAAAAACGACATATTCCGATAAAGATTAGCGCCGGACCGGCCGTTAAAACCCAACCGGCAGGCACCCGCCGGGGTATGTTTTCCGGGCTGCAATCCCAAAATAAAAAAGAAGAACTTTCCGCCGAAGGAGGGTTGCAAGTGTCTGACGCTTTCTCCCTGGTCTTCCGGCACCGTCTGATCCTCCTCGTTTCGACCCTCCTCCTGTCGGCCCTCCTCGGGCCTTTGAAGGATGCCGTGGCGGAAGCCCCGCCGAAAGTGTCCCGGGTAGAGGTATATCGCGCCCATTCCGGACATCTGCGGCCGATCCCGGCCACGCGCCTCATCCACGTGGAGGTGGAACGGGTGCTGGAGGGAATCCATCAGATGGCGGGAGCCTCTCTTCGACAAATGCCGAACGAATACTTCCTGTTTCGCTTTCCCACGCCCGTCGTCCTCTCCGACTCCCCCATCGGTTACCCGATCCGGGAGATCGCCCTCACAATGCCCCGATCCGCCTGGGATTCCCCACGGCTATTGATCCGCAACGGACAAAACCATTGGGTGGAATACCGGACCACCCGTCCGCTGACGGTGTTGTTGGACCAACTGAAGGAGCACCGGCTATAGGGCGGCGATCGCCAAAGGGGCGGCACCGGAAAACGGGACCTGAAGCCCGACATGCCCCCTCGGCATTCAGGGGGGATGATCCCTGCGCGGAAAATGGCCCCTCCCCATCCTACAACAACCGGCCGACGGCTTGTAAGGACCGAAAAGGGGGAACCGCGGCACCCGGTCCAGCGGTACCTCCTTCGTTTTTCCCGATTCCCCTTAAAAACGGCGGAGAGCTCCGGCCGCTATTCCTCCCACCGCTTGATGATCAGGCTCACATTGTGTCCGCCGAAGCCGAAGGAATTGCTCATCGCGGCCCGGATATCCCTGCGACGGGCCCAGTGAGGGACGAAGTCCAGGTCGGAATCCTCGGGATGATCGCAGTTGAGGGTCGGCGGGATGATCCCGTGCTGAAGCGCCTGGATGGAGGCAATCAATTCCACGGCTCCTGCGGCACCGAGCAGATGGCCGATCATCGATTTGATGGAATTGATCGGAATGTGACGGGCTCGCTCCCCAAATACCTTTTTAATGGCCGCCGCTTCGATGGCATCATTAAATCGGGTGCCGGTTCCGTGCGCATTGATGTAGTCCACCTGGTCAGGGGTCATCCCCGCGTCGGCGAAAGCCAGGCGCATCGCCCGGACCGCCCCGGCCCCCTCGGGATCGGGGGCGGTAATGTGGTAAGCATCCGTGCTGGAGCCGTATCCGACCAATTCCGCATAGATCGTCGCCCCCCGCCTCCGGGCGTGATCCGCTTCCTCCAAAACGACCACTCCCGCCCCTTCCCCGGCGACAAATCCGTCCCGATCCCGGTCGAAGGGGCGGCATGCCCTTTGGGGATCGTCGTTTCGCCGGGACAAGGCGCGAATCTTGGAAAAGGCGGCCAGGCCGAGGGGGGTGATCGGCGCCTCCGCTCCCCCGGCGAGCACCACATCGGCGGTGCCATGCTGGATCGCGCGCATTCCCTCACCGATACAACTGCTACCGGTGGCACAGGCGGTCACCACCGCCGCCGATATCCCCCGCGCACCGGTGGCGACGGCAATCTCTCCGGAAGCCATATTCGCCAGCATCGCCGGAGCGAGATAGGGGCTGAGCCGATTCGGCCCCTGGGTCAACACCCGGGCGTATTCCCGCTGGATCATATCCAGCCCTCCGCTGCCCGTTCCCACCATCACCCCGACCCTTTCGGCCTCCTGCCCCTCGATTTTTAAACCGGACCGCTCCAGGGCCTGACGGGCCGCCGCCAGACCGTATTGGGCAAAGCGGTCCATGCGGCGGGCCTCCTTTCGATCCATATAGTCCAAGGGATCGAAGCCGTCAATTTCCGCGGCGATGGTGGTGGGATACCCCGATGGATCAAAGCGGGTGATCGATCGCACTCCGCTCTTTCCGGCCACCAATCCGGACCAGAAGGCCTCCGGGTCCTTACCGATCGGAGTGAGAAGGCCAAAACCGGTGATCACAACCCGCCTCTTCATCGACATCCCGCCCTTTTCCAGAACATGGTTCCTCCCCTATTATGGGGTTTGCGGGATGGGTTTATTCCCTGCAACCCAAATGAAAACACCCCCGTCGGGGGGTGCCGGCCAAGCCTTCGTCACTCGATTTTCAAAATCTTGAATTGGATCGTTCCATCCGGTGCCGGAACACTGACCGTCTCTCCCTCCTGCTTGAGATC
>JAJYSD010000073.1 GCA_021793745.1 Bacillota bacterium | reverse complement strand
GACGCCATTCTCGTCATGGATGAGCCGGCCCGCATCCGGGAGACGGCCCGGCAGATGGAGCGGGAGGAGGCGGAATGGCAGACGGCGCTCCTGGGACAGGGGGAGTACCTCCCCGGGCTGCAGGTTTCCTTCTCCTACGAGGATCTGATTCAGCAACATTCCCTCGATGTGATTTACCTTTCCCTGTTCATGACCCAGACGCCGGGGATCCAGCCCCAAAACGTCGTCCAGATCCTCTGCCGGGGGATGCAGCAGTTCCACGGGCAGATGCACGTTCTGAAGGGAGAATGGGAGCGGTGGATCAAGGGGCGCTACCGGGTCATCTTCACCGCCGGCACGGAGGAGCGGGCCGAGCGGTTGATCCGGGTCCTCGCCGATTATGGCATGGAGGCGACGAAGGATACGTCGAAGGATCCTCCGGCTCCGGGACGTCCCGTGGTCCGGATCGGCACCCTGCTGGGCGGCTTTGAGATGAGCGGTGTTCGGCTGGCGGTGATTACGGAAGGGGAAGTGTTCACCCAGAGGCGCCGGCGGGCCCGCCGCACGGCCAAGGTGGATTATGCGGAGAAGATCAAGGATTATCAGGATCTGAAACCGGGCAATTATGTGGTGCACGTCAATCACGGCATCGGCCGGTATGCCGGCATTGAGACGCTGGAGGTGGACGGCCGTCACAAGGACTACCTGTTGATCCAGTACGCCGGGAACGACAAGCTATACGTCCCGGTGGAACAGATCGAACAGGTGCAAAAGTATACCGGCAGCGAGGAGAAAACCCCCAAAGTATACAGTTTGGGGGGCAGCGAATGGAGCAAGGTGAAAAATCGGGTCCGCTCCTCGGTGCGGGATATCGCCGCCGATCTGATCCAGCTCTACGCCAAGCGGCAGGCGGCCAAGGGATACGCCTTTTCTCCGGACACCCCTTTCCAGCGGGAATTTGACGCCATGTTTCCCTATGAGGAAACCCCCGACCAGCTCCGCTCCATCGAGGAGATCAAGCGGGACATGGAGAAGGATCGACCCATGGACCGCCTCCTGTGCGGGGATGTGGGATACGGGAAAACGGAAGTGGCCATCCGGGCGGCCTTCAAGGCCGTCATGGATGGCAAACAGGTGGCGATCCTGGTGCCGACGACGGTCCTGGCCCAACAGCACTACGAGACCTTCCGGGAACGGTTCGCCGATTTCCCGGTGGAGATCCGGGTGCTGTCCCGGTTCCGCACCCGCAAGGAGCAGCGGGAAACGATCAAGGGGATCAAGGAGCACACCGTCGATATCGTGATCGGGACCCACCGGCTCCTGTCCAAGGATGTCCAGTTCCGGGATTTGGGATTGCTGATCATCGACGAAGAGCAGCGCTTCGGCGTGAAGCACAAGGAAAAGATCAAGCAGATGAAGCACAATGTGGATGTGCTGACCCTCACCGCCACGCCGATCCCCCGCACCCTCCACATGGCGATGATCGGGGTGCGGGACTTGTCCGTCATCGAAACGCCGCCGGAAAACCGCTTCCCGGTCCAAACCTATGTGCTGGAATACTCCGCCGCCCTGGTGCGGGAGGCGATCGAACGGGAGTTGGCCCGCGGGGGGCAAGTCTACTTCCTGTACAACCAGGTGCACAACATCGAGCAGATGGCCGATCAGGTGCGCTCCCTGGTTCCCGAGGCCCGGGTGTCCGTCGCCCACGGCCAGATGCCGGAGATGGAGCTGGAGCGGGTGATGCTCGATTTCCTGGACGGGGAGTACGACGTGCTCGTCAGCACCACCATTATCGAGACCGGTGTGGACATCCCCAACGTCAACACCCTGATCATCTACGACGCCGACAAGATGGGGCTGTCCCAGCTGTACCAGCTCCGGGGGCGGGTGGGTCGTTCCAACCGCATCGCCTACGCCTATTTCACCTATCAGCGGGACAAGGTGCTGTCGGAGGCGGCGGAGAAGCGCCTGCAGGCGATCAAGGAATTTACCGAGCTCGGTTCCGGGTTCAAGATCGCCATGCGGGATTTGGCCATCCGCGGCGCCGGCAACCTCCTGGGGGCGGAACAGCACGGCCACATCGCCTCGGTGGGATTTGAACTGTACAGCCAGATGCTGAAGGAGGCGATCGCGGAGCTGCAGGGCAAAGAGGAGCGTGAGGAGATTCGCGATCCGGAGATCGAGATGAAGTTGGACGCCTATATTCCCTCCGAGTATATCCGCGACGAGAAGCAGAAGGTGGAGATTTACAAGAAGATCCGTTCCGTTCGCACCTTGGAGGAGGCCCGGGACCTGGAGGAGGAGATCGAGGACCGTTTCGGCGACCTGCCGGAACCGGTGATGAACCTGCTCTGGGTGGCGCGGGTGCGCGCCTATGCCATCAAGTACGGCATCGAACAGGTGGTGCAGGAGAAAAACGAGATCATCCTCCGGTTTTCTCCGGATCAGAACGAGCGGATCGATGCGGGGCGCCTGATCCGACTCACCCATGAGATTCCGGACCGGCGCATCCGGTTGTCCTCCGGAAAACGGGTGGGAATCGTCTTTCGGGTGCAGGGGATGGAGCTGCGGGATGCCCTGGCGATGATCGAAAGGTTCTTGGAAAAATATGAGATGGCCCTCAATCAGAAAGGGGAAATGCGACATGCGGCACAATAAGCGGCGGACAGCGGGAGTCTTGGCGACAATTTTGCTGGCTTTCTCCCTGGTGATCGCCGGATGCGGGGACGATGAATCGAAGGAGGCCGATAACTCCCAGGATGTGACGGCGGAGCTGGGCCAACCCTTGGACACCACCAGCAAGAAGGTCGTAGCGGAATACCAGGGCGGAAAGGTGACGGAAGGGGAGCTGAACCTGTATCTGAACATCCTTCAGTTCCTGCAACCGAACGTTTCCTTTCTGTTGAATAACGACGAAGCGAAGGAGCAATTGGTGAAACAGCTGATCGGTGAGCGGATGGTCGCAGCCAAGGTGAAGGATGATGAGTCCTTTGCCAAACAGGCGGACAAGGATATGAAGGAGATCGAAAACTACCTGAAATCCCAGTCGGAGGAAAAATCCTTCGACGAGATCCTGAAGGAACGGGGATTCAACAAGGATCAACTCCGGGAATTTCTCATCAACGGCAACAAGGTGTCCTCTTACTTTGAAAAGCAGGTGAAGGAAGAGGACCTGAAGAAGGAATACAAACGCTCCGACCAATTTGTCAACGTGAAGGTGCAGCACATTCTAATCTCCACCGAGAACCGCTCCGAGGCCGAGTCGAAGAAACGGGCGGAGGAAGTGAAGAAAAAGCTGGATAAGGGCGGGGACTTCAAAAAGCTGGCCAAGAAGTATTCCGATGACCCCGGTTCGAAAAATCAGGGGGGCGTCATCGAGGGATTGGCGGATCAGTTTGTGCCGGAGTTTGCCGAGGCGGCCCGCACCCTTCCCCTCAACAAGTTGAGCGATCCGATCAAAACCGATTACGGGTATCACGTGATGAAGGTGACGGAGCGCAAAAAACTGCCCTACAAGGAAGTGAAGGACCAGCTCAAACAGGATCAGCTGCAAAAGCTGTATCAATCCTTCGTGGAAAAGAATGTGAAGCTGAAGAAGCTGGAGCTGCCGAAGTCCGAAAGCGAGCAGCAGTGAAGGACGGCGCCGGTCCGCGCAGGGCCGGCATTTTTCTTGTTCGATGTTGCCGGTTCCGGGGAGGGGAACGGCGCCTTGGGTACATCGGTGCTGTCCGCGTCAATTCCCATGGCCGTCGCAGGAAGCGCGGGCCGTAAAGGGGGGAATCCTCTTCCGGGTTCCGTCTCGCTCCCGCCTTTCCCTGTTCTCTCCACTCGCATAAAGATTTGACAGCAAATGAATACTATGGACGAAGACGCAGCCCCAGTTACCGGATTGATTCCATAAAGAAAGCGAGGCATCATGATATATGAAAGCAACAGGTATCGTCCGTCGCATCGATGATCTCGGCCGGGTGGTGATTCCAAAGGAAATCCGCCGGACGCTCCGGATTCGCGAAGGGGATCCGCTGGAGATCTTTGTGGATCGGGATGGCGAAGTGATTTTGAAAAAATACTCCCCCATCGGGGAGCTGGGGGACTTTGCCACCGAGTATGCCGAAGCCCTGTTCGAAAATACCCAGTATGTCACCCTAATCTGCGATCGTGACGCGGTCATCGCCGTGGCGGGAGCGTCCAAGAAGGAGTATCTGAACAGGCCGGTGGGCAATCTGGTGGAATCCTGCATGGATCAACGGCGGACCCATCTGGAAACGGAGCCCAGCGAGCCGGAGCTGTTCCAGGATTCTTCGGAGCGGATCGAATCCTTCGTGGTCACCCCGATCATCGCCGGAGGCGATCCCATCGGCGCGGTGATCCTCCTTTCCAAAAAAGAAGGGGTGCGCATGGGGGAATTCGAAGTGAAGATGGCCGGAACGGCCGCCGGCTTTTTGGGCAAGCAGATGGAGCAGTGAGAAAGCAGGAGCGGCTTTCGATTTTGCAGGTGGTTTCCACCTGCTTTTTTGGTGCGGAAAAATTCCGATGGTCCCCCTTAGACGAAAGGTGCGGTTTTTCGGCCGGCGGAGGATTTCCGGCTCCTTCTGTATTTCTTCCGTTTTCCCCAGGGCTTCAGATAGGAGATCACCACCAGGAAGGTCAGGATGGACAAACTGACCAGGGTGCCCATGACCAGCAGCCGGTTCTCCAGATAAGCCGGGTTCTGCAGAGGATTCATGCCGTCGGCAAAGAGGATCGGGAATGAATCGTGAATCCAGACGCGCATGCACATGGCCCCGAAAAGGATGGCCAAACTGTTTCCGACCCATTTCGCGATGACCCAATAATGGCGGGTAATGCCCCACCTTCCCACGGCGAGCCCGAACCCCGTGGTCAGGCTGCCGAAAGCCCCGGGAATGATGAGGAACCAGTCGAAAAACTGAATGAAGAGGTGTGCCGCGTAGATCAATCCGGAACGGTCGGTAAAGGCCGTTGAAAGGGATAGAAGGAGGGTGCCCAACAGCCCGCTGAAATAGAGGACGACGAAAAAGATGTGCGCGATGAGCCACCATGTTTTCCGTCTCGGCTTGGACCTTTTGGCGAACTTTTTTTCAACGAGGAAAGAGGCAAGGATCACCACGAGGATCGAGCTCAATGTACCGAGGAACACGCTGACGGAGAAATTCATGAACCGGCTCCTTTCATTCGGCGAGACTAACATCGTTAGACAAATCTAACACTGTTAGAGTACCGGAGGATGATACAATTGTCAAGAGCAAAGGAGGTGAGCGTCCCCAAGATGCCGAGGAGATCACCGCCGGGGCAGACCGGAGGTTTCCGCAAGCCGGAGGCCGGTCCCTTGACTCGGGAAGGGATCATCGACGCCGCTTTGAACTTGTTAAACCAGGCGGGCCTGAACCGATTGAGCATGAGGAAATTGGCCGATGCCCTCGGCGTTCAGGCTGCCTCCCTGTATTGGCATATACGAAACAAATCGGAACTGCTTCAGCTGATGGCGGATAAAATCTGTGAGGACATGCATTGGCCGGAGGCGACCGACATGCCTTGGCGGGAAAGGGTTCGGGGCGGCATGGTCAGTTACCGGAAGGCGTTGCTTCGGTACCGCGATTCGGCTGAGATTTTTGCCGACACCCCTCCCCTTACGCCCCACCGTTTGCGCCTGATCGAATCTCTGTATCAAACCCTCCGCCAAGCGGGGTTGAGTCGGGAAGAGGTCGCGTTGTCGGCGGATTTGTTAAACAACTACGTCATCGGGTTTGTGATGGAGGAGGTTCGCTTCGCAGGCCAGGCCGAAAAACGGGTAGGAGATGAAGCCCCGTCTCCCGAGATATTGTCGGATATGGAAAAGCGGTTTCGGTTCGGTCTCGACATCATCCTGGACGGGATCCAGGCGCGGCTGGACCGGGGCGCCCATTCCCCTGCACCACAGCCGCATCCGGAGGAAGGCCGGGGTCCCGGAAGCCGTTGAGCGGGCCGGGGGCTTTTCGGAAAGCCGGCGGCAAGGGGTTCGGAACTTTTGGACCTCCCATCCGGCCGGGACTTTTTGTTGCTAACGCCTTCGCCGGATTTTTTCACCGCGATGAAAATGGGTATAATGGGATTCAATGCGGCGGGAAAGGGGAAAAAGATGACACCGGGAAGACAATCCTTTGTCCAAGGGGCAGCGATTTTGAGTGCTGCCGCCTTTTTTACGAAGCTGTTGGGGGCCGTCTACCGGGTTCCCTATCAGAACATCACCGGCAATGAGGGGATGTTTGTATACCAACAGGTTTATCCCTTGTACAGCACCCTGTTGATCCTGGCCACCGCCGGTTTTCCCCTGGCCATCTCCAAACTGGTGTCGGAACGGCTGGCCGAAGGGGATGAGGCGGGAGCCCTCCGGGTGTTTGTGGTCTCGTCGGTGACACTCACTTTAACCGGCCTTCTCTTTTTTCTTCTGTTGTTTGCCGGGGCCCCCTGGATCGCCGGCTGGATGGGGAACCGGGAATGGCTCACCCTGCCGATTCGGGCCGTCTCCTTCGCCCTGCTGGTGGTCCCGTTGATGTCGGCCATCCGGGGATATTTTCAAGGGCATCAAAACATGATTCCCACGGCCCTTTCCCAATCGGTGGAGCAGGTGGTCCGGGTGGCGACCATCCTGTTCGCCGCCTGGTGGTTCATGTCAGAT
>JAJYSD010000072.1 GCA_021793745.1 Bacillota bacterium | reverse complement strand
GTCATACCATTTATCCGGATGGCTATGCCGGTGGAATGTTGAAGGAACGGTTTTCCGTCCCGGTGGTGAGCACGATCCACGGATCGGACATTCTTCTCTACCCCCATCGGAGTCGGGGCGTTCTCCGCAAAACGGAGCAAGCACTCCGAATGAACGACCATATCATTGCGGTGAGCCATTTGCTGATGAAGAAGTCGCAGCAAGTGGTGGCCGGAGTGGTCGGATCGACCATCTACAACGGCTTTGATCCGAGCCGGTTTTATCCTATCGATACGAAGGCGGCCCGGAAGAAGCTGGGTCAATCGCCGGAGGAAAAAGTGGTGCTGTTTGTCGGCAATTTGAAGTCCGTCAAGGGGCTTCAGGTGCTGCTGAAGGCGTTTTGCCGGGTGGTGAAACAGGTGCCGAAGGCCCGCCTGATCCTGGTGGGTGACGGTCCCCTCCGTTCGCTGTTGAAACGGCAAGCGAGGGAATTGGATTTGGAGGAGAAGGTGACTTTTGTCGGCCGGCGTCCCCATGATGAAATCCCTCTCTGGCTCAACAGCAGCGATGTGGTCGTTTTGCCCAGCTTGAGCGAAGGGTTTGGCGGTGTCGTCTTGGAGGCCATGGGTTGCGGGAAACCGGTGGTGGCGACCGATGTCGCGGGAGCCTCGGAGATTGTGCAGCATCGCAAGAGCGGCTATTTGGTGAAGCCGAAGGATGTGGATGGTCTTGCCCAGTACCTGACCATTCTGCTGAAGGACGAGAGCGGATTGATCGAGGACATGGGGGAGCGGGCCTATGTCGTCTCCGGCAACTACACCTGGAAGCAAAACGCCGCCCAGGTGATTGAAGTGTACCGCCGATTGTTAAGCCAATGATAAGGTTTTTTGGAGATTGTTAAAGGGGATACAAAATAGGAACCTTTTATGTTACAGTGAATGGTGGGGTTTGTAATCTTTCTGTAACATAAGAGCAACAAAGATGATCTTCCACGGCCGAAAGAGGGATCAGGGTGGTACGATACGGGATTGTGGGATGCGGCCACATCGCCAAAAAACATGTGGCTGCCATCTCAAAAACGGACGGAGCCGAGCTGGTTGCCGTCTGCGATAAGGATCCTGAACGGATGGATCCCTTTGCCCGTGAGGGTATCCGGGCTTACACCGATCCGGGGCAGATGCTGGACGACGGCGCCGTTGATGTGGTGTCCATCTGCACCCCCAGCGGCCTGCACGCGGAACTGGCCATCCGTGCGGCCCAGGCGGGAAAACACCTGGTGGTTGAGAAGCCGATGGCCATGAACCTGGACGAGGCAGATCGGATGATCGCCGCCTGTGAAAAGAGCGGCGTCTTGATGACGGTGGTTCATCCCAACCGCTTCCGACCTGCGCTGATCGAACTGAAACGGCGGATGGAAGAGGGGGCGTTCGGGACCATCGGCCATGCCAATGCCACCCTCCGCTGGAATCGGAATCAAGCCTACTATGACCAGGCCGCGTGGCGCGGGACCCGGGCTATGGACGGCGGCGTGCTGATGAACCAGGCCATTCACAACCTGGACCTGCTCCTGTGGCTCATGGGGGATGTGGAAGAAGTCGCCTCTTATCAGGCGACCCGAATTCGCCGGATCGAGGCGGAGGACACCTCCGTATCGGTGCTCCGCTTCAAGAGCGGGGCCCTCGGTGTTATCGAGGCGGCGGTCACCGTCTATCCCCGGAATCTGGAGGAGTCCCTGGCCATCTTCGGTGAAAAGGGAACGGCGGTGATCGGCGGTCCGACGGCCAACTGGATTAAATGCTGGCAGTTTGCCGATTTGACGGAGGAGGAGGCCCGGGCGACCGTCGCCCGGGTGGAAAAAGATCCGTACGGGGTTCCCGGTCACCAATGCATCATCGAGGATATGACCGAGGCGGTGCGGACCGGTCGGAAGCCGAAAATCACCGGGGAGGACGGGCGGCGCGCATTGGAGCTGGTGATCGCCTGCCAACGGGCTGCCGAAACCGGCCGCCCCGTACGGCTGGACGCACTCAAAACCTAATTCCCAAAAAAGGCGGGTGGCAACCACCGATGAATATCCCCTTAATGGATCTGAAGGCACAATACCGGTCGATCCGTGATGAGGTGCTGAAAGCCGTGGAAGGGGTGTTGGAGGGCGGCCGGTACATCCTCGGTCCGGAAGTGAAGGCTCTGGAGGAGGAGGTGGCCGCCCTCTGCGGTGTGGATCACGGTGTGGGTGTCGCCAACGGGACCGATGCCCTGGTGCTGGTGCTGGACGCCCTGGGGATCGGCCCCGGGGATGAGGTGATCACGACCCCCTTCACCTTTTTCGCCACCGCCGAGTCGATTTCACGGGTGGGAGCCACACCGGTGTTCGTCGATATCGATCCCGGCACCTTCAACCTGGACGCATCGGAGCTCCGGAGACGGATCACCCCGCGCACCAAGGCGATCCTGCCGGTTCACATCTTCGGCCAGCCGGCCGACATGGACGAAGTGATGGAGGTGGCCAAGGAGTCCGGTCTGTGGGTCATCGAGGACGCCTGCCAGGCGATCGGGGCGGAGTACCGGGGGCGGAAAGTGGGCTCCCTGGGCCATGCCGCCTGTTTCTCCTTTTTTCCCACGAAAAATCTGGGAGGATACGGCGACGGCGGCATGATTGTCACCGATGATGAGTCCCTGGCCCGTAAGCTGCGAAGCCTCCGGGTGCACGGCCGCACGCCGGAATCGAAATACATCAACGCCGCGATCGGCTATAACAGCCGGTTGGATGAGTTGCAGGCCGCTGTTCTGCGGGTCAAGCTGCGCCGACTGGAGCAGTGGAACGGGGATCGCCGGCGGAAGGCCCGCCTTTATGACGAATTGCTGCGGGACCTGCCGGTGCAAACCCCGGTGGAAGCGGCGGACCGCTCCCACATCTACCATCTGTATATCATCCAGACCGAAAAGCGGGATGAGCTGGTCGAGCACCTGAAGCGGCACGGCATCGCCTCCGGCGTTTATTATCCGATTCCCCTCCACCTGCAGCAGGTCTACCGATCCCTGGGTTACAGGGAAGGCAGTCTGCCCCGGGCGGAGCAGGTGGCGAAGCGGACCTTGGCACTTCCCCTCTATCCGGAGATTCCGGAGGAGTCGATTCGTCGAGTGGCGGAGACGGTGCACCGCTTTTTTGAGGGGAGCTGACGGACGGAAACTTTTCCCGCGGGGTTGCCGTTTGGTAAGGCGAACCGGGTATGGCACAAAAGGGATGAGTCGACATGAGCACCGAGCAGCTGTTGAGAAAAATCGAAGAAAAGACAGCGGTGATCGGGGTGATCGGCCTCGGCTATGTGGGACTTCCCCTGGCGGTGGAGAAGGCCAAGGCGGGATACCCGGTCATCGGATTCGACATCCAGCAGAAGCGGGTCGACATGGTGAATCAGGGGATCAACTATATCGGGGATGTGGTGGATGAAGACCTGGAGGAGCTGGTGCAGCGGGGACAGCTGCGGGCCACCAGCGATTACTCCCACATCCGGGACGTGGATGCCGTCGCCATCTGCGTCCCCACCCCGTTGGACAAATACCAGCAGCCCAACATCTCCTACGTCAAAGGATCGGCCCGGGAGATCGCCAAGTACCTCCACCCGGGCATGCTGGTGGTTCTCGAAAGCACGACCTACCCGGGGACAACCGAGGAGGTGGTCCGGCCGATCCTGGAGGAGACCGGTCTCGAGGTGGGGCGGGATATCCATCTCGCCTATTCCCCGGAGCGGGTGGATCCCGGCAACAAGGTGTACAACACGAAGAACACGCCCAAGGTGGTGGGGGGTGTCACTCCGGCCTGCACCCGGGTGGCGGCCATGCTGTACCGGCAGGTGCTGGAGGGGGAAGTCTTCGAGGTTTCCAGCCCATCCGTTGCGGAGATGGAGAAAATCTTCGAGAACACCTTCCGCAATATCAACATCGCCCTGGCGAATGAGATGGCCATCCTGTGTCACAAGATGGGGATCGATATCTGGGAAGTGATCGAAGCGGCCAAGACCAAACCCTACGGGTTCATGGCCTTTTATCCCGGCCCGGGGCTGGGCGGCCACTGCATTCCCATCGACCCCTTCTATCTTACCTGGAAGGCGCGGGAATACAATTATCACACCCGCCTGATCGAGCTGGCCGGCGAGATCAACAATTATATGCCGGAGTTCGTCGTTGAACGTTTGATGAAAATCCTGAACCGCCATCAAAAGGCGCTGAAGGGGTCCCGGGTGCTGCTCCTCGGCGTCGCCTATAAAAGGGATATCGATGATTTGCGGGAATCGCCGGTGCTGGAGATCATCCAGCTCCTCGAAGATTACGGAGCACGCGTCCAGGTTTCCGATCCCCACATCCCCACCTTTCGCATCGGGGATCGGGAGTACCGAAGTGTTCCGCTCACTCCGGACCTGCTCGAAGAGGCGGATGCGGTAGTGATCACCACCGACCACAGCGCGTTCGATTATCGGATGATCGCCGACTGCGCCCGGGTGATCTTCGACACGCGCAATGCGATGAAGGGGATCACCGACATTCGCGGCGATTATGAAAAGCTGTGAGGATGGTCTCTATGAATCGGATACACGATTCCGTACAGATGGGTGAAAACGTGCAGGTAGGATCCTTTGCCGTCGTCGAAGAGGGGGTGGTGCTCGGTTCCGATGTGAGGATCGGTCCCCATGTGGTGATCCATGCGGGAACGGTGGTCGGCTCCGGCGTCACCGTCAACGCCGGAGCCGTGCTGGGGCGTTGGCCGAGGCCGGCCAAAACCAGTACCGTCAAAGTGGATCCCGATTTACCTCCCCTTCGGATCGGGGACGGAGCGACGATCGGAGCCGGTGCGGTGCTCTACCGGGGCAGCCGGATCGGGCGAAATGTCATGATCGGCGATACGGCCACGGTCCGGGAGCAATGCGACATCGAGGAGGACGTCGTCATCGGACGGGGCGTGGCCCTGGAAAACCAGGTGGTCATCGGGCGTCGGACCAAGATCCAAACCAACGCCTATATCACCGCCTATACGGTTCTGGAGGATCACGTCTTCATCGCTCCGGGGGTGACCACCACCAATGATCATTTTATGGGCCGAACCGAGGAGCGCTTCAAATACATCTCGGGTCCGAGGGTGAAGCGGGGGGCCCGCGTCGGGGGAGGGGCGGTCCTCCTCCCGGGAGTGGTGGTGGCAGAAGAGAGTTTCATCGCCGCCGGTGCGGTGGTGACCCGGGACACAAAGCCCGGCATGGTGTACGTGGGCGTTCCGGCCCGCCCGCTGCGCAAAGTGCCGGATGAGGAGAAACTGGAGCATCAAGAATAGAAAGAAAGGTTCAGGGTGCGGGATATGCTGGCAAAATTGAAACAGCTGTTTTCCGATTCTGCCGCCTTCGCCATCGCCCAGATGGGCAACAAGCTGGTGGCGTTTCTGTTGATACCGGTCTACACGCGCTATCTGGATCCCGGCCAATATGCCGATTGGGGTTTGACCAACACGATCACGATGATCGTCTCCTACCTGTCCATTTTGGGGACGGATGCCGCCCTCGCCTTTTATTATTTTGACGCCAAGGAGAAGCAGGAGCGGCGGGCCTTTTTCACGGCGGCCACACTGTTTTCGGCGGGGATCTGTACCCTCTTTCTCATCGCGGCGCTGGGATTGGGTGCTCCCCTTGCGCAGATTTTGTACGGCCGCGAGATGGGCTACGAATACCTTCTGACACTGGCCATGTTGGCGACGGTGGCGGCGATCATCATCCAGATGAACCTGGCCTATGCCCGTTACAGCCGGAAGGTGTGGACCTTCAATGTGATGAGCATGAGCTACGTCATCGGATCGGCCCTGTTGAACGTGTTCTTTTTGAAATATACCGATTGGGGAGTCAACGGCATCTTCGTCGGGCAAGTGCTGGGGGGAGCCGTCGTCGCCCTCATCCTGGTTTGGATGTTCCGCAAGGAGTTCACCCGCCAGGTGCGGTGGGTCCATCTGAAACACCTGCTCCGCTATGGCGCACCGCTGTTGCCGACGCTCCTCGCCTTCTGGGTGATGAACATGTTGAACCGGCCGATGATCATTTATTTCGTCTCCCGGGAGGAGGCGGGGCTGTTTGAAACGGCGTTTCGCTTTGCCAGTGTCATCGCTCTGGTGACCGCCGCCTTTCAGCTCGCCTGGCGCCCCTTTGCCATGTCGATCAAAGAGCGGTCGGACGCGCCGGCAATCTACAGCCTGGTGGGGAGAGCTTTTATCGTCGTCGCCGCCCTGGCGATCATGTTTCTCAGCTTTGTGATCCAACCCTTGATGGAACTGGCCACCGGCCAGCCGGAGTTCGCCCAGGCCTATCCCTATGTGTGGATGCTCTCCCTGGCCACGGTGCTCAACACCTTCCACCTGATCGTCGGTGTCGGTCTGCTGATCCGCAAGCAGACCCAAGTGATCTCCAAGATCTTTATCATGGCGGCGGTCCTCTATGTGCTGGGCAATTTGGTGGCCATCCCCCTCTTCCATAACTGGGGGGCGGGAGCGATGGCGATGCTCGCTTACCTGTTCATCGTGATCGTCATCCATCGACGCTCCCGATCTGCGTATCCGATCAATTTCCGCATGGGATCCATCTTGGCCTTCTTGGTCGTCTATTTGGCTGTGATGGCGGGAATAACTTGGATCCAGGTGAATGACTAGATCGG
>JAJYSD010000071.1 GCA_021793745.1 Bacillota bacterium | reverse complement strand
TTCCCCTGCCTCCGAACGGCCGATCATCTCACCGAAATTTTAATCGCTTTCGCGGGGAAGGCTGTGCAGAATGCCCTTCACCAGGCGAAGGAAGGTTTCCTTCACCCGCTCCGCCGTCTCCATCACTTCTTCATGGCTCAAGGGCTGCGGCAAGATCCCCGCCGCCATATTGGAAATACAGGACAGGCCGAGCACGCGGATCCCCGCATGACGGGCTACGATCACCTCAGGCACCGTCGACATGCCGACGGCATCCCCTCCGACGGCGCGCAGCATGCGGATTTCCGCCGGCGTCTCGTAGGAAGGACCCAGCATCGCCGCATAAACGCCCTCTTTCAAATCAATTCCCAGCTCGCCGGCCACCCGTCGAGCCAACCGGCGAAGCTCCGCATCATAGGCCTCCGACATGTCGGGAAAACGCTCCCCCAACTCGGGATCGTTGGGACCGACCAACGGATTGCGGAACATAAAGTTGATATGGTCGCGGATCAACATCAAGTCGCCGGGCTGAAAGGATTCATTGATCCCGCCCGCCGCATTGGTGATCAGGGCAGTCTCCACGCCCAGCCTTTTCATCACCCGGATCGGGAAAGTCACCGACTCGAGGGGGTAGCCCTCATACAGGTGAAAACGCCCCTGCATGGCCACAACCCTCTGACCCTCGAGCTCGCCGAGGACCAAGCGGCCCACATGCCCCTCCACCGTGGAAACGGGGAAGTGGGGAATCTCCTCATAAGGAATGGCAACCGCCCCTTCAATTTCTTCCGCCAAAATTCCCAGCCCCGAACCGAGAATGAGACCGACCCGCGGACGAAGGGCCGACTGCTCTTGGATCATTTCTGCAGCTTGTCGAATCCGTTCCTTCATCTGGACCCCTCCTGACGCATTCTTTCACAACCGCTGCTTCACGCAAAGGCCCGCCCCGGCCGGGACGGGCTACTCTCCGAGATGGTAAAACAGGAGAAGACGTTCCCCGATATCCACCGACTCGGGATGCGTGGGAGGCGGAGAGGGTGAAAACACTTTGACCGCCCTTCCCGCCGGCTCCCGATACGGATAACGAGGCTCCAGCCAATCGGAAAACAAGGCGAACACCTGGTACATCAACACGGTAAACAAGACAAACAGAAGCAAAAACTTGATCCACTCCACCAATCGTCTGACCGAAACGACCATATGGATCCTTCCCTTCCGATGTCCTGTTCCCATCGTATGGGATTGCGTTCGGTGTTTATGCCACCTTGCTCCGACACTCCGCCGGCCTCGACTCGATCCCGTACAAGTAAGCCCTTACAATTTGCACGAGGTGCGACCTATCCGAGATCCGCTCCCAACACATCGCTTAAGGGGACGTGGGAAAGGTCCAGGCTTTCCGCCACAGCCTGATGGGTCACGTGCCCCTTCATTGTGTTGACCCCCAAAGCCAGGGCGCGGTTCTCCTTCACCGCCCGTTCCACTCCCTTGTTGGCGATTTGCACGGCATAGGGAATCGTCACGTTGGTCAGGGCCAGGGTGGATGTGCGCGGCACCGCCCCCGGAATATTGGCCACGGCGTAATGGACCACTCCGTGCTTCACGATGGTGGGATTGCTGTGGGTGGTCACCCGGTCGATGGTCTCGATCGATCCGCCCTGGTCGATCGCCACGTCCACGATCACCGAACCCGTAGACATGGTTTTAACCATCTCCTCGGTCACCAGGCGCGGCGCCCTCCGGCCGGGTACCAAAACCGCACCGATCAACAGATCGGCCTGCTGCACGGCCTGTCCGATGTTGTAACTGTTGGACATCAGCGTCCGCACTTGCCCCCGGAAAATATCGTCCAATTCCCGAAGGCGATCGGGATTGACGTCCAGAATCGTCACCTGGGCTCCCAGACCCAGAGCCATTTTGGCCGCGTTGGTTCCGACGGTTCCGCCTCCGATGATGACCACATTCCCTGGAAGAACGCCGGGAACCCCTCCGAGAAGTACCCCTTTCCCGCCTTTGGGTTTTTCCAAAAATTGAGCCCCGATCTGAACCGACATCCTTCCGGCCACTTCACTCATCGGCGTAAGAAGTGGGAGTGAACCGTTATCCAACTGAATGGTTTCGTAGGCGATCGCCGTCACCTTGCTCTCCATCAGCGCACGCGTCAGTTCCGGTTCGGCGGCCAGGTGCAGATAGGTAAATAAAATGAGATCCTCGCGAAAGTAGCGATACTCGCTCGGCTGCGGCTCCTTCACCTTCAACACCATTTCGGCCGAAGACCAAACCTCTTCGGCACTTTGGGCGATTTTGGCCCCGTGTTCGATAAACACCTCATCGAAAAATCCGCTTCCCTCGCCGGCGCCGGTTTCAATCAACACTTCGTGACCCGCTTCCACAAACGCGTCGATGCCTGCGGGGGAGATGGCCACCCGGTTTTCATTGTCTTTGATTTCTTTTGGAACGCCGATAATCAAGGGGCTCGCCTCCTTAAAAATACATATCCGTCTATTATCATACCACGTTGGATGGTTCGATCATACACCATAAAAAAACGTGAGATCGCTCGAGACCTCACGTTACCTTTGAACCTACCAATTTTTTGGGATCTTTTACCTGACCCTTGCACCGATGACAGATCCCGTGAAATGTCAGCCGATGGTCGATGATCTGGAAGTCAAATTCCTTCTCCACTTTCTTCTCGATGGGGGCCAACAGATCCTCCGTAATTTCATCCACCGAACCGCAGTTCAGACAGTACAGATGGTGGTGATGGTGTTCGGCACCCTCTGCGCGAAATTCATAACGCGTGACGCCGTCACCGAAATTGAGCTTGTGAATGATCTGCAAATCGCTCAAAAGCTCCAGCGTTCGGTAGACAGTCGCCAAACCGATTTCCGGTGACTTCCCCTTCACCAACAGGTAGACATCTTCCGCGCTGAGGTGGTCCTCCTCATTTTCCAGCAACACGCGGACGGTCGCTTCCCGTTGGGGGGTCAATTTATAGTTATGGGCGGATAACTGCTGTTTGATTTGGTTTACCCGATCCTCCACGCGCACCCCCCCCGGTCTTTCTTGTCACCATTATATTGGAGAAAGCGGGGGGAAGTCAAACAGATAATAATCAATATCAATTAATAATGATTTTAAATCACTCCCCGGGGCGCAGGAATGATTCCCCTCATCCACCTACTGGCGGTACCGCCATCCGCATCAAAACCGGCGACAGGTACGCTTCAAAGAGGGAGGCAAGAACCAGCACCACCACCATCATCATCACCAGGCTGGAATAGCTGAGAAATTGCGGATAGATGGTTCCCCGGCGCGAAATCAGCCGATTTCTCACCAGCAGGAGGGAAAAGTGGATTCCGGAAACCGCAATGATGATCATGGCGGGGACCACCAACAAGTTCTGGGGGACCACCGACAAAAAGGCAAACCACAACCCCCGCCAGGAAAGTTGGCTGACCAGGAAACCGACCGTAAAACCGATCACCAGCCCCTTTAAAAAAATCAACAAAAGCATGAGGGGAATTCCGATGATGGACAGGCCGAGAATCCACATCAGCCCCAGGGTCTTCAGATGGTCCCCCATGGAGTGCTGAAAAGCGATCTTCGGCTCGGCGATCGTATTCTGTTCCAAGCCGTGAAAAAAATACCCCAAATACTCCAGCAGACCCTCCTTTTGCGCGGGTGAAAGGGTGTTGACCACCACCGCCCCGAACACGACACCCATCATAAACAACACGGTGATGAAGAGATAAAGGGACATTTGATTCTTTACATGGAGCCGCAGCGTGTCCCCCAAGTGTTTCCGCTTCGCCTTCATTCGGAAGCTCCCCCCTTGTCCACTCTATCTCTATGATGGACCGGGGAAGATTAGAAGTCCTTTATGCCATCATCGATCCGATTGGCCGGCACGTACCCTTCCGTAAATCCCTCCGCCCCCTTCTTCGATCTCCAACCGTCGTTCCCGGGCCAGACGAATCGAACGGGCGATGGCCTCGCCCGCCACGGCGGCCACTTCTTCAATCGGGACCCTGTGGAGCACATTCATCTCCGTCCCGAACCGGGCCAGCAAACGGTCCAGGGTCTTCGGTCCCAGTCCGGGGATAAAGTCCAGGGGGACCTGGTACAGATAAGGAGCCCGGTGTCGAGGGGATTTGGAAGGCCCGTCGGCGATTTCGGCGATCCGGTCCGAAACGCCCTTCACCACCCGACGGTCGCCGCAGTGGGGACAGGAAAAAGGCTCCTCCTTTTTCGGAGACAGAATGGCACCGCAACCGATGCAGCGCGTTCGATAATATTTCCCCAGCTTCGGATTCAACCCGTAATTGGCGGCAATTCTCCGCCCCTCCAACCGGCGCAGCGCCAGCTCCAATTCCCGGAAGGAAGGGCGGTGAAGGAGAAGTTCATTGTACTCGCGACCGATCTTGCCCAGGGAATGGGCGTCGGAGTTGGTGACAAAGGATACCCGGGACAATTCATACAGATGATCGGCCATGGTTGCATCTGCGCTCAAACCCAACTCCACCGCCACAATTCCGTCCATGTCGAGCAACCGGCTCATTCGATCGGTGGCGCTGCCGTAAACGCTTTTGAAGGGCGTAAACACGTGGGCGGGGATGAGCAGTCCTCCCTCTTCCGCTACCCGTTCCTGCAGCTCCCGGACCGGCCGGCGCAGCCTTTGCGTGCTCAGACGCACATTTTTCATGTGGCGGCGCAGCCAGTCGGTAAATCGACGGATCGAGGCGAAGGTCGGAAAGTAGGCCAACAGGTGCGCAGGCCCCATCCCTTCCTCCTTCACCTCGATCTCCGCGCCCAGGATCGCCGTCGTTCCGTTGTAGAGGATCCCCCCTTCGGGGTCTTCCCGGTAGATCCCCTCCTCCAGCCCGCGGGCGATCTCCTCCTGAACCGGCGGCGAATGGGCATCGATGATGCCGATCATGTCCATCCCCTTGCGGTGGGCCGCTTCACGAACGATTTCGTGGAAGGTCAGGTTGCGGGCGGCGCTGATCTTGACCGGCAGACCGCTCTTCGTCCGACCGATGTGGATGTGGAGGTCGGCGAAAACCCGTCTCAATCTCATCCGCCGCCCAACACCCGGTTATGCCAGAAGTACACGGCCACCACCGTTTTCGCGTCGCATATCTGTCCTTCCTCCATCTTGGCAAAAGCCTCCTGGAGGGTCAGCTCCTCCACTTCCACAAATTCGTCCGTATCCGGTCGCCTCTCTCCCTTTTGCAGGCCCCGGGCTTCATACAGATGAAGGATTTCATCGGCAAAACCCGGGGAGGTATAGAAGGAGACGATGGGCCGCATCTCCTCCGCCCGGTATCCCGTTTCCTCCTCCAGCTCGCGAAATGCGCACGCCTTCGGATCTTCTCCGGGTTCCAACTTCCCCGCCGGAATTTCCAAAATGGTTTTCCCCAGGGGATTTCGATACTGACGGACGAACACCAGCTTTCCTTCATCGGTGAAGGCCAACACCCCCACCGCTCCGGGATGGTGCACGATTTCCCGGGTGGAGGTCCTCCCGTCGGGCAGCTCCACCTCGTCCAATTGCACACGAATCAACTTCCCGTCAAAGATTGTCCGCCTGCGAATCGTCTTCTCCTCCAGGTCGCTCAACAAATTCACTCCTCGATCTTTTGATGGGATAACGGCCGCTTTTCAATTATACACCACCGGGAAGCCCGATGCCGACGGAGGGAATCCGCCACCCCCTTTACAACTATTCTCAATTGTGTCACAATCATGTTTATTAAACATCCCTTGAGGAGGAGGATCACATGGCCAGCCCCCAAAGTGAATCGATTCGACAGATGCTTCTGGAGCAAAAGGAGGCAGCAAAGAAGGGGCCGACCCTCTCCATCGAAGAACAGCGGAAACAGCTGGATGCCCTGGGCCGTTTTGTTCCTCTGGATCCCGATGTGACCGTCGAGAAGACCCGGATCGCAGACGTCCCCGGAGAATGGATCGCCACCCCCAACGTCCGGGACGGACGGGTGCTGTTTTATCTTCACGGAGGGGCATACTGCCTCGGCAGCTGTGACTCCCACCGCGGCCTTGCATCGCGCCTGGCACGCGCCTGCGAAAGCCGCACCCTGCTCATCGAATACCGTTTGGCACCGGAACACCCCTTTCCGGCCGCCCTGGAAGACGCGACGGCGGTATACCGGGAACTGATCCGATCCGGAGTGCGTCCCGAAAACCTGGTGATCGCCGGAGATTCGGCGGGGGGCGGTCTCACGATGGCCACGCTGATCAGCCTGCGGGATGGAGGAGATCCGCTTCCTGCTGCGACGGTGTTGCTTTCCCCCTGGACCGACCTAGCGGGAACCGGGGAGTCGATGAGGACGCGCGCCGAAGTGGAAGCCTGGATCGACCCGGACAAAAGCCACAAGGTGGCCAAACTCTACATCCGGGATCTTGACCCCCGACACCCGCTCGTCTCGCCGCTCTATGCCGACCTTCACGATCTTCCACCCATGCTTGTCCACGTGGGAAATGACGAATGCCTCCTGGACGACTCGGTCCGCCTGGTGGAACGGGCGAAAAACGCCGGAGTGGAGGCGGAGATCAAGATCTGGGACGAAATGTGGCACGTTTTTCACGCCTTTCCCATCCCTGAAGCCATGGAGGCGATTGAAGAGATCGGCGCGTTTGTCCGCCCTCGCCTCCCTTGAAGATCGGA
>JAJYSD010000070.1 GCA_021793745.1 Bacillota bacterium | reverse complement strand
CACCGGGACGATTATGAAACGAACCTATCAGCCGAGCCGACGGAAGCGGAAAAACGTGCACGGCTTCCGCAAGCGGATGAGCACGAAAAACGGACGCAAAGTGCTGAGAAACCGCCGGCGCAAGGGCAGAAAAGTGTTGTCCGCTTAAGGCCACCCTCTTGCAGTGTGGCCTTTTTTCCTATTTCCGGGACGGAACAGGTTTATTTTGGGGACAATCCACACCATACTGAAATTTGAGAGGCTTTCAAGTTCCGGAAGGAGGGGCGCCCTTGCAACGGGAACACCGTCTGAGGCGGAGAAACGATTTCCGACGGGTGTTCCGCGCCGGTTCCTCGACGGCCAACCGGCAATTTGTCGTGTACAAATTGAAGCGGTATGATGGAGGACCGGTCCGGATCGGCATATCCGTCAGCCGCAAGGTGGGGAAAGCGGTGACGCGAAACCGCGTAAAGCGATTGGTGAAGGAGGTCCTCCGGCAAAGGATCGATTGCTTGCCCGAGGGAATGGATCTGGTCATCATCGCCCGTGCTCCTGCCGCATCCATGGATTATCATCAGGTGGAGTCCAGTTTGCGCCACGTGATGTCCAGAGGAAAATTGCTGAAGAAAAACGAAGAAAAGAAGAGGGGAAAGTCGCGATGAAGGTGATCGCTCTGGGAGCCATTCGTTTCTACCGGCGTTTTATATCGCCCTTGAAACCGCCGTCTTGCCGGTTTTACCCCACTTGTTCCGAGTACGGATTGACGGCGATTGCCCGTTACGGCGTCATCCGCGGCGGGTGGCTCACGGTGAAGCGGATTGCCAAGTGCCATCCCTTTCATCCGGGAGGCTTTGATCCGGTCCCCTGAGGCGGGATGGGCCGTTATACATATTCATCGGCTTTCGCAAACGCGTTCGAACCTCTCCAGTCGGAACCGTTAAGGAGGCGTTTTTATTGCGGAAACGTCGCAGCAGAAAGTGGATCGGGCTTTTGCTTCTGGTTACGGTGATCGTCGCCCTGACCGGGTGTGCGCCGGATCCCTCGCGTTTTAAACCGGTTGACCCGGAAAACAGCTTCTGGGACAGGTTTTTTGTCTATCCTCTGTCCATCGCTCTGGACGCCTTTAATGATCTGATCGGCAGTTACGGACTCTCCATTCTGATCGTAACGGTTATCATCCGTCTGCGCCTTCTCCCCCTGACGATCAAGCAGATGAAGAGTTCGAAGGCGATGCAGGCACTGCAACCGGAGCTGAAAAAGCTGCAGGAAAAGTACAAGAACAACCAACAAAAGCTGCAGGAAGAGACGATGAAGCTCTTCCAGAAACACAATGTGAATCCCATGTCGGGGTGTCTCCCCCTCATGATCCAGCTGCCGGTCTTGATCGCCTTCTATCAGGCGATCATGCGCAACGAACACATCGCCCAATCGGACTTTCTGTGGATGCAGCTCGGCCAAGCCGATCCCTGGCTGGTTCTGCCGATTCTGGCGGCGTTGACCACCTACCTGCAGTCCGTCGCTACGGGAATGGGCAACAACCCGCAAACCCGCGTGTTTCTGTTCGTCATGCCGGTCATGATCTTTGTCTTGGCATACCAATTTCCGGCGGCTCTATCCCTGTACTGGGTGTACAGCAACCTGTTCTCCATGGTTCAGTACTACTTCCTGGGGGACAAATACCGCGCGAAGAAACAGGAGGGTTGACCGGGTGAACAAGGTGATCATTACGGCGAAAACCGTAGAGGAGGCGGTGGAGGAGGCCCTCGGCCGCCTCGAAGCCACCCGGGATCAGGTACGGATTTCGGTACTCCAGGAGCCCCGCCGGGGATGGTTCGGGCTGTTCGGGGCCCGGCCGGCCAAGGTGGAGGTGGAGCGGCTCGCTCCCCCGGTGGATCCGGTGGAGCAGGGGCTCCGCTTTTTGAAGGAGGTGCTCTCCACCATGGGGCTGCCCGTGGATGTGGAGGTGCGGGAGGAGCCCGAAGCCGTCACCTTCGACATTCGCGGAAAACAGTTGGGGCTGATCATCGGACGCCGCGGTCAAACCCTGGATGCCCTGCAGTATCTGGTCAACATCGTGGCCAACCGCGGTGCGGAATCCCGACGTCGCTTCATACTGGACGCCGAAGGTTATCGGGAACGCCGGAGAAAAACCCTTCGGAATCTGGCGGATCGCCTGGCCCGTCAAGTGCTTCGAACCGGCAAGGAAGTCGTGTTGGAACCGATGAGCCCTGCAGATCGGAAGGTGATTCACACCCAGATTCAGGGGATAGAGGGGCTTACCACTTACAGCGAGGGGGAGGATCCCGATCGCCGCGTGGTCATTGCTCTGGAAAAATAGGCGCAGACGGTGCGAGGCTCTCCTGGGGAGGGCGTTTTTTTGTTTATGGAGACGGTTTCCATTTCCAATGGCGGTATGCTATGATGAAATCTCAGGATATCCTATGAAATGGTTGATAAAGGGGCGGAAGCGGGCGATTTCCCGCTTCGGCAACGAGAATCTTGCGGCGAAGCATCGCGATACAATCGGTTTTAAGGGTTGTCGGCAGCCTCTATGAAGGTGCGATCCTGGAGAGGATGCCGGTGAGGGGGGATCGCCAGTGGAAAATGATACGATTGCGGCCATCTCCACACCGGTCGGCGAGGGAGGGATCGCCGTCATCCGGGTGAGCGGTCCGGAGGCGGTGGAGGTGGTCGATCGGGTTTATAAAGGAAAGCGATCCTTGACCGAAGTGGATACGCACACGGTTCACTACGGCCATATTCTCCATCCGGAGACGAAGGAGGTCCTCGACGAGGTCCTGGTTACGGTCATGCGGGCTCCGCGAACCTTCACCCGGGAAGACGTGGTGGAGGTGAGCTGCCACGGTGGAGTGATGCCGGTCCAAAAGGTGTTGAAAGCCCTTCTGACTGCAGGGGCTCGATTGGCCGAACCGGGGGAGTTCACCAAACGGGCCTTCCTGAACGGACGGATCGACCTGTCCCAGGCGGAGGCGGTGATCGACCTGATCCGTTCCAAGACGGATCGGGCGGCCCGGGTGGCCATGGATCAGGCCCGGGGCCGCCTGTCCCGGCTCATCCGGAAACTTCGCAACGATATCCTGGAAACCCTGGCCCATCTGGCGGTCAATGTGGATTATCCGGAATATGATGCGGAAGAGCTGACCGGCAAGGAGCTCCTGTCCCGCTCTCGAAAAATCGAAAAAGAGCTCCTCCGCCTGCTGGAAACCGGGCGCCAGGGAAAGATCCTCCGCGAGGGGATCGCCACCGTGATCGTCGGGCGGCCGAATGTGGGCAAGTCCTCCCTGTTGAATGCCCTGGTTCAGGAGAATAAGGCGATTGTGACGGACATTCCGGGAACCACCCGGGATGTGATCGAGGAATATGTGAACGTCCGGGGGATCCCGCTCCGCCTGGTGGATACCGCCGGCATTCGCGAAACCGAGGACGTGGTGGAACGGATCGGTGTGGAACGTTCCCGCCGGGCGCTTGAACAGGCGGATTTGGTTTTGTTGCTGCTCAATTATGGGGAGCCGCTGACGGAAGATGATCGCAGGCTGCTGGAGATCGTCCGGCCCCATACGGCGATCATCGTGGTAAACAAGACGGATTTGGAGCAGCGGATCGATCTGGAGGAAGTGCGCCGGCGGATCGGCGATGCTCCCCTGGTTCTCCTGTCCTTGAAGGAGGAGCGGGGGCTCGACCGGCTGGAGGAGGCGATCGACAAACTGTTCCTCTCTGGTAAGGTGGAGGGGACGGATGCCACGTACGTGAGCAACGTGCGCCATGTTCACCTGTTGGAGCAAGCCCTCGGGAACGTTCGGGACGCCATCCGAGGGATTGAGGAAGGAATCCCCCTCGACATGGTAGAAATCGATTTGAAAAATGCCTGGCAACACCTGGGGGAGATCATCGGCGAGGCGGTGGCCGAGGATTTGATCGACCAGATCTTTTCCCAATTTTGTCTGGGGAAATGAAAGGCGTTTGTCCGGCCCTTCGTTTTCCGAATTTCCGGCGGAATTCCTTGGTTGGAGCCAGACTGTAGACCCTTCCAAGGTTGAGGTAGCGGGGATAGGGCGCCCCCTCCAGGGGCAAGCGCCCCTTCCCGGCACCCCGCCGAGACTTGTTCAGCTGAGTTTGCAAAAAGGGGGGAAAGACGATGGGTTATCTTGCGGGAGAATACGATGTGATCGTCATCGGGGCGGGGCATGCCGGGTGTGAGGCGGCGTTGGCGGCGGCGCGGATGGGTTGCCGCACGCTGCTCCTCACCCTGAGCCTGGACACTATCGCCTATATGCCCTGCAACCCTTCCATCGGGGGGCCCGCCAAGGGCCATGTGGTCCGGGAGATCGATGCCCTGGGCGGCGAGATGGGGCGCAACATTGACAAAACCCACATTCAGATGCGGATGCTCAATACCGGCAAGGGACCGGCCGTTTACGCCCTGCGGGCCCAAGCCGATAAGGTGAAATATCAGCAGATGATGAAACGGACCCTGGAAGCGGAACCCAACTTGGACCTCCATCAGGCAATGGTGGAGAAGTTGATCGTCGAGGGCGGGGTATGCCAGGGCGTCATCACCCAGACGGGCGCCGAATACCGTTCCCGGGTGGTGGTGCTCACGACGGGAACCTATCTGCGGGGGAAAATTTTCATCGGGGATTTGTCCTACGAAAGCGGTCCGAACAACCAGCAGCCCTCCATCAATCTGTCCTACAACCTGATGGATTTGGGCTTTGAGATGGTCCGTTTCAAGACGGGGACGCCTCCGCGGGTGAACAAGTTGACCATCGACACCGACAAGATGGAGATCCAGCCGGGGGATGAGGAGCCCCGGGCCTTCTCCTATGAGACGACCGAGTACATCACCGATCAGCTTCCCTGCTGGCTGACCTACACCAACGAGAAAACCCATGAAGCGATCCGCCGGAACCTGCACCGGGCCCCGATGTATTCGGGGGTGATCGAAGGTCGGGGTCCCCGCTACTGTCCCTCCATCGAGGACAAGATCGTCCGCTTTGCCGACAAGGCCCGCCACCAGATCTTCCTGGAACCCGAGGGGCGGGATACCCTGGAGATGTATGTCCAGGGGTTGTCCACCAGCCTGCCGGAGGATGTGCAGCGGGAGATCCTGCGGACAATCGAGGGCATGGAAAAGGTGGAGATGATGCGTACCGGTTATGCCATCGAATACGATGCCATCATTCCCACCCAGCTGTGGCCCAGTCTGGAGACGAAGCTGGTGGAAAACCTGTTTACAGCGGGGCAGATCAATGGGACTTCCGGTTACGAGGAAGCCGCCGGACAGGGGATCATGGCCGGGATCAACGCCGCCCGGAAGGTACAGGGAAAGGATCCGGTCATCCTCGACCGTTCCCAGGCTTATATCGGGGTGATGATCGACGACCTGGTGACCAAGGGGACGGAGGAGCCCTATCGGCTGCTCACCTCCCGGGCGGAATACCGGCTGCTCCTTCGCCACGATAATGCGGATCTCCGTTTGACGGAGCTGGGCTATGAGATCGGCTTGATTCCCGAGGATCGGTATCGTCGGTTTGTCGCCAAAAAAGAAGCGATCGAGCGGGAGATCGCCCGGCTGCGGGAGACCCGGGTGAAGCCCACTCCGGAGATTCAGCGGATTCTGCGGGAAGCGGGTTCCAGCGAATTGACCAATGCGATCGAATTGGCCCAGCTGATGAAGCGGCCCGAATTGGGATACCGGGAGATCAGCCAAATCGCTCCGCCGCCGGAGCCGGTGCCGCCGGAGGTGGCGGAACAGGTGGAAATCCAGCTGAAGTATGAGGGGTATATCCGGAAGTCGCTGCAGCAGGTGGAAAAGATGCGGAAGATGGAGGACAAGCGGATTCCCGCCTGGGTGGACTATGACAAGATCCAGGGGATTTCCTCGGAGTCCCGGGAGAAGCTGAAAAAAGTCCGCCCCCTGTCGATCGGGCAGGCGTCGCGCATCTCCGGAGTCAATCCCTCGGATATCTCGATCTTGATGGTGCATATCGAGCAGGGCGGAAAATCCTTTGCCAAGGCGTAAAGGGACCTGGCACCGGGCCGGCGGGAGGTTTTCCCGGGTCCGGTTTTATTTCTGCCGATCGTGAGGGAGGATGGGATGATGGATATCCGGGCGCAGTTTTTGGATCAGGTCAAAGGGCTGGGATTCCAACTCACCCCGGATCAATCGGAACAATTTGACCACTACCTGAAACTGTTGGTGTCGGCCAACCGGAGGATGAATCTGACGGCCCTCACCGAAGAGAGGGACGTGTACATCAAACACTTTTTCGATTCCCTCACGGTGGCGAAACAGGTGCCCATCGATGCGGTCGGATCGCTGATCGATGTGGGCACCGGTGCCGGTTTCCCCGGTATTCCGCTGAAGATCGCCTTCCCTGGCCTCCGGGTGGTCCTGTTGGATTCCCTGCGAAAGCGGGTCGATTTTCTGAAGGATGTGATCCGGGAGCTGGGTTTGGATCAAATCGAGGCCATTCACGGCCGGGCGGAGGCGATGGCACGGGAAGGGGGATATCGGGAACAGTTCGATGTGGCTGTGGCGCGGGCGGTGGCTCGCCTTCCGGTTCTGGCGGAGTTTTGCCTGCCCTTTGTGCGGGTGGGAGGATGGTTTGTGGCGATGAAAGGGCCGGAGGCGGAGAAGGAGCTGAAGGAGGCGGAGGGCGCTTTGCGAAAACTGGGGGGTGGGGAAGTG
>JAJYSD010000069.1 GCA_021793745.1 Bacillota bacterium | reverse complement strand
CATCGCCGAAGGCCGGTTCCGGAAACCCCCCATCCAGGGGAATGAGCATGGGCTGGTAATTCTCATCCCCGTCCCGGTCGATCATCACCAGGATCTTGTCCAGTTCCGGAAAAACGGCGTACGGCTCTCCCCCGATCAAGGTCGGGTTTTGCAGGGCGATGTCGGCGGGCAGGAGGGGTTCGGGTACGCTCCCTTCTTCGTCCATCGCGTACAAGCTAAGGCGACCGCTCAAATTGCTGAGAAAGTAGAGGCGATCGCCCACCTGCCTGGGCCGCAGGAACAAACGGGCGGAAAGCAGCGATTCAATGCGAGCCATGATCCCTTCTACAAAACCTCCCGTATGTATGATGGAAGATAGCATTTGTCTCCCTTTTCCAGTATAGCAAGGGATCCGGATGGTGGAAAGAAAGTTCGAAAACGGCGAAACTGAAAAAACGGGTCGTCAAAACCCGTGTCACTCCCCTTTGATGTGGATCACCCTTTCGCTGTGGACCAATTGAGAATCACCGGGATCAGCGCGGTCCCGAACCCCCCGCAACGCATTGAGCGTTTCACCCCATAAAAACCGACCGATCAAAAGGACGCCGACGGTACCCAGCCCCGACCCGATCGCGTAGGCGACGCCGAGGGGAATCTGCTTCAGGCTGAGGGAAAGCAAATAAAAAGCGGCCCCGTATCCAATCACGAGGAAGCGCTGGGCACAATCGGCTGAAATCCTGCGATGCCTTGAGGGAACTTGTTGCGATCACTTCGCTCACGATGGCCAAAAGCAAATACAGGAAATGCTTCATTTCCCGACATCTCCAGCCAACTGCCGCATCAGTGAAAGCATCCATTCCTTTAACAATCGGCCGGGGCATGATCAGCGGAGATGAATGCAATCCCCCGCTTCAACGATCGGTACTCCCCTCCCCCCGCAGCGATTGGATCAACTCCGCTTCGGTGAGAAAGGTCTCCTTCCGACCCAGGCTCCATCCCAGCCGGGTGATGTGGGGCACTTCCAGCCCCGCGCGCTGCAGCAATGACTCCCGGGAAAAGACTTCCCGGGGATCGTCGTCTGCCACAACGGTTCCCTGGTGGAAAACGACCACCCGTTCAAAGTTCTCCGCGGCGAAATCCATGTCGTGAAGGATGCCCATCACCAGTTTCCCCTGCTCCTTAAACCGGCGGATCACCTGTCGGATGGCGGCCATTCCCGCATGATCCTGGGCGATGGTCGGTTCGTCCAGGATGAGGATCTCCGGTTCCATGGCGACGATGGAGGCGACGCAGACCAATTTCTTCTCGGATAAACGGAGGTCATGGGGATTTTCCGACGCCTTCTCGGTCAGCCCGACCATCTCCAGGGCCTCCTCGGCCTTCTTTCTCGCCCCTTTGGGATCTTCGCCGATGTTGAGCGGCCCAAACATCACTTCCTCCAAAACCGTCGATCGGAAGATCTGGTCGTTGGGATTTTGAAACACCAATCCGATGAAAGGGGCCAGGGCAGCCGCCGTCATTTCGTTCGCCGAACGGCCGAGGATGTAGATCTCCCCCCTTGTGGGCTTCAGCAAACCCTTCAACAGCTTTACGAAGGTTGTTTTGCCGGCCCCGTTTTGACCGATGATGGCCGTCGATTTTTCATCAAAATCGAGCGTAATCCCCTTGAGGACCTCTTCACCGGACCGGTAGGAGAAGCACACATCCTTTACGACAACCCGGCTCATCGCCCCTTCAACACCTCGCAGGCCTCCTCCAGCGTCACAGGAAAATGGGGACTCCCTTCCCTCTTTGCGTTCAATTCCCGGCAAACGCGGGTATACACGGGCGGCACCACTCCGTATCGCGTCAGATCCGCCCGGGAAAAAACCGATGCGGGAGAGGCAAAATCGATGATCTTTCCTCCGTCGAGAAGCATCACCCGATTGCAATAGCGGGCGATCTTTTCCATGTTGTGCTCCGCGAGGATGACGGTCATCCCTTCCTCCCTCAGGCGATGAACCGCACGAAAAACCTCCTCGCTCCCCTGCGGGTCCAACTGGGAAGTGGGCTCATCCAGGACAAGGATTTCCGGTTGCAGGGCGATAACGCTGGCGATAGCCATGCGCTGCATCTGACCGCCGGACAAATCAAAGGGGTGTCGATCCCGATACTTTTCCATCCCCAGCAGTTGAAGGGCGTAATCGATCCGATCGATCATCTCTTTTCGGGGGACGCCCAGGTTTTCCAAGCCGAAGGCCACCTCTTCGTAGACGGTCCACTTCGACCCCGTCACTTGCGTAAACGGATTTTGAAAAACGATACCCACTCGGCGGGCCAGCTGACTCACGCTGCTTTTCAACACCTCCAGGCCGGATACCACCACTTTGCCCCCGTAGGCGCCGCGGTAAAAATGGGGAACCAGTCCGACGAAGGCCTGGCACAGGGTGGACTTGCCGGCTCCGTTCCGCCCGATAATGCCGATCATCTCCCCTTCGTCCACTTCAAAGGAGAGATCATCCAGGGCCAGCTTTTCCGACGACGGATAGCGATATTTCAGATGCTCCACGCGTATCTTGCTCATCCCAGGATCCTCCAGACGATGGAAGCTGTAAGCACCAGCAGAAGGCCCCCCCGGATCTCCCGGGAGTAGGGATAGGTTCTCTTCTCCCTCAACCAGGTCCGTTGGCCCTCAAAGTGAAGCCCCCTCACCTCCAAGGCCAGGGCCCTCTCCTTGGCGTGAATCAGCGAACTCATGACGACGGGAACGATCAGGGGAAGAAAGGCCTTCACCCGCACCCACAGGCTCCCTTCCGTCTCCAATCCCCGGGAGCGCTGGGCATCCAGGATGGTCCGGGTGGTGTTCATCATCTGCGGAAGGATCTGAAAGATGGAGTCGAGCACGTATCCGATCCGGGGGGAGAGGCCCCTTCGAACCAGCTCTTCCACCAGGTCGGCGGGTTTGGTCGTCAGCACCAGCAACAGAAAGGCGGCCACGACATTGGTCACCCGGATCCCGATGCGGCACGCCTTCATCAGTCCTTCTGCGTGAAAGACAAAGGGTTCCACACCAAAGAGCGGCGTTTGATTGCCCGGGTAAAACCAACCCTGGATCAACACCACCGTGCACAGGATCAAAAATACGAAGGCAAATACGGGAAGCGACTGCCGGACCACCCGCGCCGCTGCCAGCAGGGAGAGGCTGATCAGCATGCAAAGAAAAGAAGCCGCCATCGACGGCAGGATCAACGGAACAGCGATGGCGGTGATGGTGTAGAGGATTTTATCGATCGGATTGATCCGGTGGATCAAGGAATCTCTTGGCACATACAGACTGAAGGTTTTCATCGCTGATTCCCCAATATCATCCGTCCAAGGTTTCCAATTCGTCGCGGCCGGAGTAAAGCTGCTTGATCCCCTTCGGCAGGCTCCGGAAAAGGGCATAGGCGACGAGGACCGTCAGCAGCTTGTCAGGGATGTCCACCACCACTTCGTCCAAAAAGGAAGCGAGCCAGACGGAGCCCGTCTGGGCCAAAACCACCGCAAAGAGGGCGTCTCCCCAAAAATTCCCCGTCTGTCCTCCCCAAAACCACACGTTCAGGGGCGTCGAAACCGCCGTCGCGGTCAATCCGACGGCCAAGCCGACGACCAGGGCTCTCGCCCATCCGGTGATCCAACCCCTGGACGCCATGATCCCGGACACCAGTCCGATCAAAATGCTCGTCAAACCGTACACGAAGGAGATCGGATCCACGGTCAGGCCGTAGATCACGTTGTTGATGGCCCCCGAAAGGGCACCGATGGCCGGACCCGCCAGCATGCCGGCCAGAACAGTGCCGATGGAGTCCAACCACAGCGGAAGTTTCAATGTACCGGCAAAGAGCTTGCCGATGTAGTTGATGCCCACCGCCACGGGAATCAGGACTAGTGACGGTGTGGAAAAACGAAACCAGGAACTCCGCTGCATCATGGAGATCACTCCTCGGAAGATTTCGGGGGCTTCGGCGTCGGCGTCGGTGTCCCCTGGGATCCGTACTGTTCATCGATAACCCTCCGGATTTCCGTCAAGGGTTTCCCTTCACGATGCATGGCGATCGCGTCACGCGCGATGTTGATGCAGATCCCTCAGGTAAAACCCATCCGGTCCCAGACCACTTCGCCGTCCGGTTTCACATCCCGGATGAAGCAGTGGAGGTTGTGCTCATGCCCGGTATCCCCGCAGCCGCAGAAACAGGGCATATATTTCAGCACATCCTGGTGGGCGTATGCCAGCTTGTACGTTTCCAGGGCCTTGGGATGCGCTTCGCCCGCAAAATCGGGCAAATCGACCTCCACCTTCTCCGCCACTTCCGATAAGGCCTCCAGGCTTTCCGTCGACGGCCCCTGAGCACCCTCTTCGGCGGGTGGCGGGTTGTCTTGACCGGAACATCCGACCAATAAAAGGAACAGAAGAAGACCCCCGAGCATCTTTTTCATGTCACGTCACCCCCTTCTTTTCGACAAAAAGCAGTCAAAAACCTGCGATACAAAGGAACACCCCGAAGAAATCCGCTTTCCTCGGGGTGTTCCGCGCTCGCATCCATCTCCGTGTTGCCCGTCCTTACAGGAGCAGCCAGACACCCAGAACGACGATCACCGCGAACAGGAGTCCCGCTCCGGTAAAGAAGATGGGGAAAAAGTGGCCCTTCTGGTCCAAATGCATGAAGGTGAAGAACTGGAGAATGACCTGAATCGCCGCCATGATCAAAAGGAGCGTAACCAGTCCGGCCAAGGGCAGAGCTCCCGTGGCCACTGCCGCGAAGGCGATCGCCGTCAGGACCATCATGACGGCAAAGGCGATCAGGTGTTTACGGGAACGCTCCGGCGGATTTTTCGGCGCACCCTGCGCAGAGGCTTTGGAATCGGTCGCCACGGATTACCCCACCTTTCCGAGAAGATAAACGACGGTGAAGATGAACACCCAGATCACGTCGATGAAGTGCCAATACAGGCTGGCCACGTACAGTTTGGGCGCCGTCACCGGGGTGAGTCCTTGTTTTCGGACCTGTATGATCAAGCCGGTGATCCAGAGAATCCCGAAAAGCACGTGCGCCCCGTGGGTTCCCACCAGCGTGTAGAAGGCGGATGCAAAGGCGCTGCCGGTGAAGTGATGCCCGAGATGGGTGTACTCATAGAACTCGTATATCTCCATTCCCAGGAATGTAGCGCCCAGCAGCACCGTCACGCCGAACCAGAACAGGGTTCGGCGCAGATCGTTCCGGTGCATGTTGACGACGCCCAGCACACTGGTCAAGCTGCTCGTCAACAGGAGGACCGTCATGATCCCCACCATCCACAGGTTGAACAGTTCCTGGGATGAGGGGCCGTCCATGTGCTGGTTTTTCAGGGCCAGGTACGTACCGAAGAGGGAGGCGAACAGCACCGTTTCAGCCCCGATGAAAAACCACACGCCGAGAATCTTGTTCTTACCTTCCAATGTCGACGTTTCCAGGTGGTCTGGCATCTTTGGAGCCATGCTCAGATTGTTGTTTGAACTCATGCCTGTGCCCCCTTATCCGCGCGCTTCAGCTCTTCCGGCTCAATATGATATCCCGTATCTTTCTGGAACGAGCGAACAAACATGGTTATGAACACGATCAACAGCCCCAGCGCTCCGAGCGCGTACGAGCGGAGAATCCACCCGAAACCGGAGACGAAGAAGCCGAGGGAAATGATCAGGGGCAAAAAGCTCGGCGACGGCATATGGATCGAACCCAGCGGCTCCGCAGGTTCCACTTTTCGACCGGACACCTTGGCAGAGAAGAATTCATCGTATTCCTTCACCAAGGGCAGCTGGGCGAAGTTGTATTCGGGTACCGGCGAAGGAGTGGTCCATTCCAGCGTACGGCCGTCCCAGGGATCGGCACCGGCCACCTCGCCGCGGATAGAAGTGACGACGACATTGTACAGCAGAACCAGGACACCGGCAGCCATGAAGAAGGCACCGATGGTGCTGACCAGGTTGAAGGTTTCCAGTCCCAGTCCCGGCAGATAGGTGTACACCCGCCTGGGCATTCCCCAGAAACCGAGGAAGTGCTGCGGGAAGAAGGTCAAGTGGAAACCGATGAAGAACAGCCAGAAATGCCATTTACCCAGCCGTTCGTTCAGAATCCGACCGAAAAACTTCGGCCACCAGTAGTACATGCCGGCGAAGATGGCGAACACCGTTCCGCCGATCAGCACGTAGTGGAAGTGGGCGACGACGAAATAGGTGTCATGGTACTGGAAGTCCGCCGGCGGCACGGACACCATCACTCCGGTAAACCCGCCGATCACAAAGGTGATGATGAACCCGAGACACCACATCATGGGCGTGGTGAAACGGATCTTCCCGCCCCACATGGTGGAGAGCCAGTTGAACACCTTGATCCCCGTCGGCACGGCGATCGTCATGGTCGCGATCCCGAAGATGCTGTTGGGAACCGGACCGAGACCCACGGTGAACATGTGGTGCACCCACACCATAAAACCGAGGAATCCGATCAACACCGTAGCGAATACCATCGAATGGTAACCGAAAAGCCGTTTCCGGGCAAAGGTGCTGATGATGTCAGACATGATCCCGAAGGCGGGCAGGATCACGATGTACACTTCCGGGTGACCAAAAATCCAGAACAGGTGTTGCCAAATCAGGTGGTTTCCGCCCTGCGCCACATCAAAGAAGTTGGCATCGAAAATCCGGTCGAACATCAAGAGCAACAGGTTGACGGCCAGGGGAG
>JAJYSD010000068.1 GCA_021793745.1 Bacillota bacterium | reverse complement strand
TGGATAGAGACTCGCAGTGATCCTGGGGATCGCCTCGTACCGGGATGACCGTTCTATCATCCCATACTCGCTTCCCCTCAGCCTGGGCGGTGCTGCGTTGTCCGCCTTTCACTACCTGCTGCAGAAGATGCCGGGGATGGCGGATTGGGCTCCCTGCAAGCAGGGGGTTCCCTGTTCCGGTCAATATATCAATTGGTTGGGCTTTGTCACCATCCCTCTCCTGGCTTTCACCGCTTTTGTTCTGATCTCCCTGTTTTTAGTGATGGCCAGGAAGGGGGATGAATGAGCGCAAAGCGGCCCTGCCGCCGGGCGTTTTGGGGCCTTCGGAAAGTCCAAGGAAACGGTCCGCATTTGGGCCGTTTCTTTTTTTACCCGGACGGTTTCAATCCTTCCGGGCAATCCGGCAATGCTCCCATTTGAGTAGTCGTTTTTTCATTCTCGAAGGGCGGAGGGGGCGGTGCCGCTCGTTTTCCCCTGGTGGCAGCGGCGCGTCCGGCCCCCTCGCATGGGTCCCCCGGGGGGTTTACCTCGTTGCGATCCACATGCCCTTTCGCAGGATCAGCTGGTCCGGTTCCGGGAAAGGGCGGCAGAGGACCCGATCCCGCACCGGTTGCGGAGCTTCGGAAAGCAGCCGGATAGCGGCTTTACGGTGCTCCGCCCGGGTTTTCGCCCGTTGGAACCACTCCTCCAGGACGACGGGGGTCTTCCACCGCCGCAACAGGGTGACGGTGGAAAATCCGGCTTGTTGGAGCAGGCGGGTCCAGCCGGACAGGGTGTGCACCCGGAAATGGGAAGGGTCCCGAAGGGTTTCCACCCGGTTGAGCAGCGCGTCGGCTTCTTCGGGGGCGTAATTGTCGATCAGGATCATCCGTCCCCCCGGCACCAACACCCGGCGCGCTTCGGCAAAGGCTTGTTCCGCCCGGGGAAAGTGATGGGCGGCGATGCGGCAGGTGACCACGTCAAAAAGCCGGTCGGGAAAGGGAAGACTTTCCGCGTCCCCCTCCGCCCAGGTGACATTGTCAATGCCCCGCCGATTGGCTTCTTCCGCGGCGATGCGCAGCATCTCCGGTGTCAGGTCCAAACCGACGACCCGGCCTACGCACCGGCTGAGGGCGAAGGCGGTATGCCCCGTGCCGGTGGCGATGTCCAGGGCCAGCAGCGGCGGAGGGGATGTTTCGACTTCTTCGACGATCCACTCCAGGTCCCGCCCCTTGGCATGGATGGCGCTGTGCCGGTAATCGCTGCCGGACTGTTTAAACTGCTTTTTCACCTTCCCTTTGGTATCGTCCATGGATATCCTCCTTGGTGTTCGGTGAGAACCAATCCTATAACTGCTATCGCCGCAGCCGGTCCGGGGATCCGCGGTGTTTTATTAGATGAAACATAGTTTCTATTGATGATATTAATGTACTTCAGGAGGGCTTGGCCTGTCAATGCTTTGAAGGAAAAATAAGTGAAGAGTTTCTTTGCGGAAAATTCGTTTAGAAGGTGAATTCCCCGAAGGGCTTCACATGTGTGGTTCGTCTGTCCATTTTTTGATACACTTGATGGAGCAACGTAGGAACGGTGAAAGGTGGAAAACGGGAGGGTTTGGCCCCATGGCGACGCCGGAGGTCAAGAGGGAGAGATTGGAGCAGCTCTTTTCCCGGGCGGATCTGCCGCGGGAATGGTTGGACAAGCACTTTCAGGATGCGTATATCGAAAAGATTCAAGTGAGCCTTTCCCGGCGAACGTGGACCCTTTTTCTCGGTCTGAAACGACCGGTTCCACCCCATATATGGCAGGAGATGGAGTCCCGGCTCAGCTCGGTATTGGGCCGGGCGGCTGGGGTGTCGGTTCGTCTGAGGCCGGCGGGTGTCGATCCGGAGCAGATTTTACAGTTGTACTGGGAGTGGATCCGGAAAAGGGTGGCGGAAGATGTGTCCGCTGCAGCCGCAGGCTGGATGGGAAGGGCGGAATGGCGCTGGGAAAAGGATGGGATGATCATTACGTTTCCCCATCCGATGATGGTGCAGATGGCTGAGCAGAAGCGCCTCGATCGGGTGATCGCATCGATGATTCGGGAGGTCTCCGGAAAGGAGATCCGTGTCACCCTCGAGAGCCGCCCCTTGGAGGAAGAGGAGACGCGGTTTCGTGAACAACAGCAGGCCGAGGAACAACGATTGAAAGAGCAGGCGTTGGTGGAAAGGGAGTCGACACCGCCACCGGCGCCTCAGCCTGCATCCGATCAGGAGCTGGTTGTCGGGTATGCGATTCGGGAGGAGCCGGTGCCGATCCGGAGGATTACCGAAGAGGAGCGGCGCGTCGTATTGCGGGGGGAGGTTTTCAAGGCAGAGACCCGGGAGCTGCGCAGCGGTCGCACGCTGCTTACGTTCAACCTGACGGATTTTACCGATTCGATTCAGGTGAAAATGTTCGCCCGCGATAAGGAAGACGCCGCCCTCCTGTCCCGGGTAAAGGATGGGATGTGGGTTGTAGTTCGGGGGTCCGTTCAATACGATAACTTTGCCCGGGAACTGGTTCTGATGGGGAATGACCTCAACGAGACGGAGCCGATGAAGCGCGCCGACCATGCCGAGGAAAAGCGGGTGGAGCTCCATCTGCACACGGCGATGAGCAGCATGGATGGGGTGAATGATCCCGGAGAAGTGGTAAAGCGAGCGGCGGAATGGGGCCACCCCGCTGTGGCCATCACCGATCACGGGGTGGTGCAGGCCTTCCCCGAAGCGCATGCTGCGGCCCAAAAGCACGGCATCAAGGTGATCTACGGGGTGGAGGCCTATTTGGTGGACGATGGGGTTCCCATCGTGATGCGACCCGCTCCCCGGAACCTCCAGGAGGACACCTATGTCGTTTTCGACGTCGAAACGACGGGGCTCTCCGCTGTCCACGACACGATCATCGAACTGGCGGCGGTCAAGGTACGCGGCGGTGAGATCGTCGACCGCTTCAGCTCCTTTGCCAATCCCCACCGGAAATTGACATCGACGATTACCGAATTGACGGGTATTACCGATGAGATGCTGGAGGGGGCACCGGAGGTGGAGGAGGTGCTTCAGCGCTTTCTCCAGTTTGTCGGTGACAGCGTGCTCGTCGCCCACAACGCCCGTTTTGACATGGGTTTTCTTGACATGGGCGTTCAGCGGCTGGGCCGCGAACCTTTGACCAATCCGGTGATCGATACCCTCGAGATGGCCCGCTCCCTTTATTCGGGGCTGAAAAACTACCGGTTGAACACGCTGTGTAAGCATTTCGGCATCGAATTGAAACAGCATCACCGGGCGATTCACGACGCGGAAGCGACCGGTTATCTGTTGTGGAAGATGGTGGAGGACTGTCTGGCGAAAGAGGTTGTGCGCCTTGACCAGTTAAATGAAATCACCGATCGGCGCGACGTATCCCGACTGCGGCCGTTCCACGTCGTTCTGTTGGTTCAGAATGCCACCGGCCTGAAAAATTTGTACAAATTGATTTCCCTGTCTCATTTGGAATATTTTCATCGGGTTCCCCGCATTCCGAGGAGCGAATTGGAGAAGCACCGGGAGGGGCTGATTGTCGGCTCCGGATGTGAAAAGGGAGAGCTTTTCGAGGCGGCTCTCCAGAAGTCTCCCCAGGAGGCCGAGGAGATTGCCCGTTTTTACGATTATATCGAAATCCAGCCGGTCGAGGTGAACCGTCACCTGATCGAGAAGGGCATTGTGGAAAGCGAGGAGCGGCTCCGGGAGACGAATCGGCTTTTGGTCCGGATCGGCGAAAAATTGGGGAAGCCGGTGGTGGCGACGGCCAACGTTCACTATCTGGATCCATGGGATTCGATATATCGGGAGATTCTCACGGCCAACCAGAGCGGTTTCCGCCGCAAAGACCCCCTTCCTCCGGTCTACTTTCGGACGACGGAGGAGATGCTGGAGGCCTTTGCCTATCTGGGGGAGGAAAAGGCGCGGGAGGTGGTTATCACCGCCCCCCGGGGCATCGCTGACCGGATAGAGGAGATCGCCCCCTATCCCGATGGGACGCACACGCCGATTATCGAGGGGGCCGACGAAGAGCTGCGGCGAATCTGCTATGAAACGGCGGAGCAGACCTACGGCTCTCCTCTGCCCGATATTGTGAAGGAGCGGCTGGAGAAGGAACTGAATAGCATTATCAAGCACGGCTTTGCCGTTATCTATCTGATTTCGCACAAGCTGGTGACCAAATCCCTTTCGGACGGCTACCTGGTGGGATCCCGGGGTTCGGTGGGATCGTCCTTTGTGGCTACGATGAGTTCCATCACCGAAGTGAATCCCCTGCCTCCCCATTACGTCTGTCCGGAGTGCAAATTTAGCCAGTTTGTCACGGACGGATCGGTGGCGTCCGGTTTCGACTTGCCCGACAAGGATTGTCCCCGGTGCGGTGCGAAGATGCGGAAGGACGGTCATGATATTCCCTTCGAGACCTTCCTGGGATTTGAAGGGGACAAAACCCCGGATATCGACTTGAACTTCTCGGGTGAGTACCAGCCCAGGGCCCACAAATACACGGAGGAATTGTTCGGAAAGGAGTACGTGTACCGGGCGGGAACGATTTCCACCGTCGCGGAGAAGACGGCTTACGGGTATGTGAAAAAGTATCAGGAGGAGATGGGGCTCACTTTGCGCAACGCGGAGGTCGAACGGCTGGTCCGCGGATGTACAGGTGTGAAGCGAACCACCGGCCAGCATCCGGGCGGGTTGATGGTGGTGCCCCAGAACCGGGATGTGTTTGATTTCACGCCGATCCAGCGCCCGGCGGACGATCCCAAAGCCCGGACGGTGACCACCCACTTCGATTACCATGCCATCAGCGGCCGGCTGCTGAAGCTGGACATTTTGGGCCATGATGATCCCACCGTCATCCGCATGTTGCAGGACCTGACAGGGGTGGATCCCAAGAAGATTCCCGTGGACGACCCGAAAGTGCTCCAGCTGTTCAGCGGGACGGAATCGCTGGGGGTGACGCCGGAGGAGATCGGATGTTTGACGGGAACGCTGGGCATACCGGAATTCGGCACCCGGTTTGTCCGGCAGATGCTGGAGGATACGCGGCCGACGACCTTCGGTGAACTGGTCCGGATATCGGGTTTGTCCCACGGAACGGACGTCTGGTTGAACAATGCCCAGGAGCTGATTCGAAGCGGCACCGCCGTGTTGTCGGAGGTGATCGCCACCCGGGACGACATTATGCTCTACCTCATCTACAAGGGAATGAAGCCGAAAACGGCCTTCAAGATCATGGAGAAGGTGCGTAAAGGGAAGGGACTCACCGAGGAAGAAGAAAAGGAGATGAAGGAATACGGGATCCCGGATTGGTATATCAGCTCCTGCCGCAAGATCAAGTATATGTTTCCCAAGGCCCATGCGGTGGCCTACGTGCTCATGGCCGTTCGGATTGCCTGGTTCAAGGTGTACTATCCCGCCGAGTATTACGCCACGTACTTTACCGTTCGGGCGGACGATTTCGATCTGGAACTGGTGCTCAAGGGACCCGAAGTGGTCAATCGGAGGATCCATGAGATCGATGAAAAGGGGGCGGATGCCTCGCCGAAGGAAAAGGGGCTGCTGACCGTGCTCGAGTCGGCCAGGGAAATGATGGCCCGCGGCCTCTCCTTCCTCCCGATCGATCTGTACCGCTCCGACGCGACCCGATTCCTGGTGGATGGGGACGCCCTGCTGCCTCCTTTCTCCTCCGTATCCGGAATCGGGGTAAACGCGGCCCGCAATATTGTCAAAGCCCGGGAAGAGGGACACTTTTTGTCCATCGAGGATTTCCAGAAGCGGAGCCGTGTTTCCAGCGCCGTGGTGGAGGTGCTGGAGCGCCTGGGTTGCCTCCGGGATCTGCCGGAGAGCAATCAGCTGACCCTGTTTTGATCCGATGAAATAGCGGATTGTCAGTGGTTCACGGTTATGATATAATCTTTGTGGCTATACTGGTAGCATGGATAGCGTCCCTGAGAAAGAGTGGGTTGTCGCCCACTCTTTCCCTTTGGGTGCGGTTTATGACAAACTTCTGCGGGATGTACGGGGAGGGACGAAGGTGGGCCGCAAGATCACGGAGATCGTAGAGGAATTGGCTGCCCCTCTTCTGGCTGAAGACGGTTTGGAATTGGTGGATATCGAGTTTAAAAAAGAGGGAAAGAACCGTTTTTTGCGTCTGTTTATCGATCGGATCGAAGGACGGGTGAGTCTGGACGACATCAGCCGCGTCAGCGAGCGGTTGAGCAAAGAGTTGGACCGGGTGGATCCCATATCCGGAGCATATATCCTGGAGGTTTCTTCGCCGGGGGCGGAACGTCCGTTGAAAAAGGAGCGGGATTTTGAAAGGGCTGTCGGCAAGCATGTCCACATCAAGACCTATGAGCCCGTCGACGGCAGAAAAACCTTTGAGGGAACCTTGACGGATTATACGCCGGAGAGGCTGATCGTGGAAGTGGAAGGGAAGGAGGTTGTCATCCCCAACACCCTGGTGGCCAAGGCGCGGTTGGCGATTCTCTTTTAAGCGAAGGAAGGGAGGACAATGCGTTGAATGCGGAGTTTATCGAGGCCCTCAATCAATTGGAAAAGGAGAAGGGGATCAGCAAAGACATTCTGCTCGAAGCCATCGAAGCTGCCTTGATTTCGGCGTATAAACGAAATTTTCATTCTGCGCAGAATGTCCGGGTTGACATCGACCGGGAAAACGGCAAGGTTCGCGTGTTCGCCCGAAAGACGGTGGTCGATGAGGT
>JAJYSD010000067.1 GCA_021793745.1 Bacillota bacterium | reverse complement strand
GATCTAAGCGCCCTCCCGGCCGTCCCATTCCTAACGCAACAGCCGCAATCCGTTCAAAATCACCAAAATGGTGCTCCCTTCGTGTCCCACGACGCCGAAGGGAAGGGTGATGTGCCCGCCGAAGTTGGCGAGGATCAGGGAGAGGATCACCAGGGAGGCAAAGGCCAGGTTTTGCACGATGACGGTGCGGGCGCGCCGTCCCAGGGAGAGGGCGGTGGCAACCCGGTCCAGATCATCGTTCATCAGCACCACATCGGCCACATCCAGGGCCACATCCGTACCCGCCCGGCCCATGGCGACTCCCACCGATGCCGTCGCCAGCGCCGGGGCATCGTTCACTCCATCCCCCGCCATGGCCACGCGTCCGTACTTCGCCTCCAGCTCCTGGATCAGCCGCACCTTGTCCTCGGGAAGCAATTCCGCGTGCACCTCATCCACTCCGACCTGGGCCCCGATCGCTTCCCCGGTGCTTCGACGATCCCCCGTCAGCATCACCACACGGATCCCCATGCGCTTCAGACGGGATACCGCCGCCTTCGCCTCGGGACGGACCCGGTCCTGCAGAGCGATCCAGCCGACCACTCCCCCGCCGGAGGCGATCCCGATCACGGTTTTTCCATCCCCCTCCAGCCGGTCGATCATCCGGGCGTTCTCCTCGTCCAGCTCCCCTTCAGACACAAAGGACGGCTTCCCGACCTTCCACCTTTCCCCGGCCCAATCAGCCACAACGCCCCGGCCGGTCATCGACTCGAACAGGGCGGGGCGCTGAAGGTCCATTCCCCGCCGCCGGGCCTCGGCCACGATCGCCTGGGCGATCGGATGTTCCGAAACGCTTTCGATGGAGGCGGCAATGCGGAGCAGTTCTTCTTCCCCGTACTGATCGACGGGGATCACATCGGTCACCTGGAGCCGGCCCTCCGTCAGCGTTCCCGTCTTATCAAAGGCCACCACCTTGACACCGGCCAGCCCCTCCAGAACCATGCTCCCCTTAAAGAGAACCCCTTTTCGCGCACCGTTGGACATGGCTGAAAGGACCGTCGGCATAATGGAAGCCATCACGGCGCAGGGGGATGCCACCACCAGAAAAACCATCGCCCGGTAGAAGGAGCCGCTCCAGCTCCAGGAAAAGAGGAGCGGAGGAACGGTCATCAATAGCCCCGTCGCGAGCAGCACCGCCGAGACATACCACTTTTCCAAACGCTCGATCACCCGCTGGGATTGCGGTACCTCCTTCTGGGCCTTCTCGACGAGGCGGATGATCTTGGAAAACAGGCTCTCATCGGCCAGGCGGGTCACCTCCACCAACAGCGATCCTCTGCCGTTCATCGTACCGGCATAGACCTCGTCTCCTTCCCCCTTATCCACCGGCAGGGACTCGCCGGTGATGGAAGCCTGATTCACCGCCGAACGCCCCTCGACCACCCGGCCATCAACGGGAATGCGACTTCCCGGACGGATCAATACCGAATCCCCGATCCGGAGCTCTTCGATGGGAACCACCCGCTGTCCTCCTTGCCCGTCCACCCGGAGAGCCATCTCCGGCTTCATTTCCATGAGGGATGATAAATCTCTTTTGCTTCTCGCTTCGGCCACCCGCTCCATGGCGCCGCTCAAGGCGAAGATGAAGATGAGCACGGCACCCTCCAGCCAGTATCCGATGGCCGCAGCACCGATCGCGGCGATGATCATCAGGAGATTGACATCCAATTTCCGCTCCTGGGTGAGGGTGAGAATTCCTTCCCGACCCTTGGCAAACCCTCCGATTCCGTAGGCCAACACATACAACAGCGTCGATCCCCACCCCAATGCCGATTCACTCAACCAGGCAATCAGGGTGAACAATCCGCAGGCGGCAGCGGCAATTCCTTCGCCGTATCGGCTGAGAAGGCTTTCCCGATGCACTTCCTCCCGTCCACTGACCCCTTTCAACATCGCTGGTTCCGAACACGTTTTGGCCAATCCGTTCACGACGTTCCGCCTCCCAACAAATGAAAATCATTATTAGTGTCCTGGAAAGGCGCATGCTACCCGGTACCGGGTAGCACGCAATTGATAATGATTATTATTATTTTTATCTCTATCAAACAATTTGGCTTCAGCAAACTTATTTATAATAATTATAATCTGGATTCCGCCGAAGGTAAAGACCTTTTTTGCCCCGGTCATTGGTAATATTCGCCAGGTGCGTACCTTCCACGTCCTCCAGGCCATCTACACCAAAAGAGTCCGGATCGATGGAACCGGACTCCGATTCCGCCCCTTGTGGTCGGAAGGAAATGATGCGGGGATAATATAGAGTTCACCGATGTGGGAAGTGGTATATAATAGACAAAAATGCTCCACAAGGAATGGGGGATTTGACGATGGCGAAGCAGCCCCGCTTCAACGATTTATTTGAGGAATGGGCCCGGGATTACGATCGTGCCGTCACCGGCGGTCATCCGGAATATATCGAAGTTTTTCAGGGCTACCACGAGATCTTGAAAACGGTGGTGGAAACCCTCTCCCTTCCCCGAGGCAGTGTAGTGCTAGAATTCGGTGTCGGTACCGGCAATTTATCCCGCCTGCTGCTGGACGCCGGTTATCGCGTGATCGGAATCGAACCGTCTGCCGCCATGCGCGAAAGGGCGAAGAGCAAACTGCCGGAGCTGGAGCTGTACGAAGGGCATTTTCTGCAGGTGCCGGAGGGCCTCCCGCCTGTGGACGGGATCGTCAGCACCTACGCCTTTCACCACCTCACCGATGAAGAGAAGGATCAGGCGCTCCGGGATTTCTCACTGCGGCTCCGTCCAGGGGGAAAAATCGTGTTCGCCGACACCGCGTTTCAGGATGAAGGGACCAAAAGGGATCTGGAACGGGAAGCGGAAGAGCGGGGTTTTTATGAACTGATGCTGGATTTAAAGCGCGAATATTATCCCCTGATCGGGCGGCTGAAACAAGCCTTCCACCAGGCCGGTTTCACGGTCCATCTGAAACAGCTGAACCGCTATGTATGGCTGATGGCCGGCGATCGAACCGGTAAATGACGACCCGGAGTCCCGCCCCTGACGCTCGGTCATGCTCCGGTAAAGGGTTGCCGAAGGCCGAAGGACGCCGAAGTCACCCGCTGGCCGCGGAGTCGAGCCCTCAAGAGTGCGAGCCCTGTCCCTTCCGCCAGGCGGATGGGTCCACCCCCGCAACAACGAATCCGTTGGGCGGCGAGGATTTCGGCATGATCCATCCGCGGTTAGGCGATGGCTTCCCCCTGGTCAGAAAAAAATAAAAAAAAGGCCCACAGAAGAAATCCGAGACAAAAAATGATAAAGTAACAATGACTCCGCTTCTATTCAGCCCGACCCGGGAACAATGATGGGTAAGAGGGGGATAGAAGTTGCTGTTGTCAACCCAGGAACCTGTCAATGAAGAGTCGGTTAAGCAAATGTTGATCGATACCGGTCTGTTGCGGGAAAACGAACAATGGATCGCGGATATGATCTTGCCCCAGCGTTTGATGCGGCTGTATCAGGTGTTGAGTCAACGGACAAGGTACATTTCCATTTTGCTCGAAGCGATCGATGACGGGCACAACCAGGCCGCCGTCCTGCGGACGGCGGATGCCTTCGGGGTCCAGAACATCACCGTCGTCGAGGGGGACCAACCCTTTGAACCCAACCGAAAGGTTACCCAGGGCTCCCATAAATGGCTGACCATCCATAAGCAGCCGGACCTGCAGACGGCCATTCGGGATCTGACGGCGCAGGGCTACCAAATTTGCGCCACGTACCTCGGGAATGACGCGGTCCCGATCGGGGAAATCGACCTCTCCAGACCCACGGTGCTGCTCTTCGGCAACGAACATCGGGGCATCTCGGAGGAAGCCGCCGACCTGGCGCACCAGAAGTTTTACATCCCCATGGTGGGCTTCGTGCAGAGCTTCAATATATCGGTGGCAGCGGCCCTCACCCTGCAGGAAGTGACGAAACGAGCCCGCGAAACGGCCGGGGATCGCTATTATCTCACCTCCGAAGAGAAACGCGAGGTGTTCCTGGATTGGGTCATACAAACCCTCCAGCCGCGCCTTCGGGACAAGGTGCGAAAGAGCCTGTAACGGGCAAAGCATCCCACCGGTGACGGACGACACCCGGCCTGTGGACGCATCCGAGCGGGGGGACGCAGAACCCCCACCCCCCGTAATTGATCTCGAGAGTTCGATGTCCTGCAGTGACCACATGCCGCTTCCGGTCAGCCCTGCCCTCGCTCTGCCAAAGGAGCGGCCTTCAAGGGCCGGCGGTCGCTGAGGGCTGCCCCCGGGGATGGCACCTTGCCGGGATGCGCCCGCCGGAGCATCGGTTCGCCCGGCCTGCGCCGGAACGCTCGCACGAACGGAATTTCAAGCCCAGTTACAATCGGTCTCCGTTGGCTCCCTCCCTTTTCCCTCCCGCTCCCCATCGGCTTCCACAAAGGAGCCGGACCAGCCGGTCTTCCCAGAACCGCTCGAAATAGGAGAGCCACTCCTTCAGTTCGAGAAGGGGCTCCGGCCGGAGCCGGTACCGCGTTTCCCGTCCCTCTTTTCTGGCGGTGACCAACCCCGCCCTGGACAAGACGCGCAGATGCTTGGAAACGGCGGTGCGGCTCATGGGAAAATGACTGGCGATCACGGTGACCGGCATCTCCTGCTCAGCCAGCAGCTTCAGGAGCTGTCGCCGGGTGGGGTCGGCAACAGCCTGAAACACATCGTACTCGGTAGAAGTCGTCATGCCTCTTCCCCCGCCTTTCTTTCCTAGTCCTCCCGAATCCGGAAACAAAGCGCGCGGAACGCCTCTACGACCCGTGCGCCCGCCTTTCCATGATAAACCACCCCGGATCCAAAAGGGGAGGACGGATCTCCGCTCTGGCAGGAAAAGAGTCATCCCTCCACGTATTTGGGCAGATGAACCTGGACGATCTCCTTCCAACCGCGGTTCATCCGATCGCGGATCGCTTGGTTCGTATCCCTTCCCTTTGAAAGGTATTCCTCCGGGGCTCCCCAACCGTCATGGGTAAGGGTAAATTCCGTCTGCTCTCCCCGTTCTTTCAACTCAAAGGTGACGCGCCACCCGGACGTATCCCAGGCGAAGACCAGCCGATGGGGTGGATCCAGCTCCAACACCTTGCACGGTGAAGGACCGAAGGGCGTCTGCAGGGTGAAGGTGCTCCCCGCTTCCGGTCGAAAATCATTGGGCATGAACCAGGCAGCGATCCCCTCGGAGGTGGAGACGGCCTTCCACACCCGATCGATGGAGGCGTTCAAGATCACGGTTTGGCGAATCGCCGGCAGTTTGCGTGGATGATCCATGTCAATCCCTCCAGCTCACATCAAATACGAAACCAAATGGTTTCGTGTAAATGGGTATTTATCCGACCCGGACTTTTGCCGCCCATTCAGCGGCACGTCCGGGACCTTCTCCACCTGCGGCAAACCCCGGCATCCATTGCCGGCGAAAATTTACAATCTTGTCGGACTTGGATAAAATGACGGATAAACCGACCCCAACGAAACGGAGGAATCGAGATGGATCACCAACACTGGCTGAAAGAGGCGGTCAACATGGCCGTCGAAAACGTGCGCAGCGGTCACGGCGGACCCTTCGCCGCCATCATCGTGCAAAACGGGGAGGTGATCGGCAGGGGCGTCAATGAAGTGACTACGAAGAACGACCCCACCGCCCATGCGGAAATTCAGGCGATCCGCCAGGCATGCGAACGTTTGGAGACGAGCCGCCTCGCCGGTGCGCTGCTGTACGCCAGCGGCGAACCGTGTTCCATGTGCACGGCGGCGATCTACTGGGCAGGGATCGAAGCCGTCTATGTAGCATGTTCCACGAAGGAATTGCTCCAGGCCGGCTATCCGGACGGCCTCGCCCACTACCGCCGAGACCGGCAAAAACCCCCGGAGGAATGGTCCATTCCCTTTCAAACCATCCCGGTCGAGGGGTATCTGGAGCCCTTTCACCTTTGGAAAAAGCTCAACGCCGATTGATTCCCCGCCTGACCGCGTGAAGCCGAAATACGCCCCTTGGAAAAGAAAGCCTGAATCCATATCGGACACCGAAGGGGGGCTGGGCTGCCGCCGCGATCCCAAAGGCAGGACGGCCCCCCCTTTCCCCCGCTGAAAGCCCGCCAAGGCGGATGGTTCGAAACGACCGCTGCCTTGTCCTCAGGTTTCGAGAAGCATCCGCAGCTCCTCCGGATCCGTCACCGGTTCACGGCAGGCATAGTTTTCGCACACATAGGCGGCGGCTTTGCCGTCCACTGCCCGATGCTCCCGAACATAGGGGATGAGCTCCTCCACTTCCGGCGCCTGCTCTCCTTCCGGCCGGTATACCCATACCGCATCCGGCAAAAAGGCCCTTCCGACCATCTCCAGCATCCGCCGGGTATCCGCACGGCTGGGCGGGCCGGCCACGACAATCTCCCGGGTCGGACCCAGGGCGAACTGCACCGCCGTCAAATAAAACGTATAGGCCATCGGCATCTGCCGGACGGTGGCAGCAAAGGCCGCAAGTTGCCGTTCCGCCTCCCTTTCCAGCTCGGGATCGGCCAGTATCCGGGAAAGCCGAAGCAGCATGTACCCCGCCACCGAATTGCCGGAAGGGGTGGCTCCGTCGTACAACTCCTTGGGACGGGTGAGCAGCTCCTCCCCGTCTTTGCCGGAGAAAAACAGCCCCCCTCCCCGGTCATCGCCGAACAGGTCGAGCATCTCCCGGGCAAGATCCGCCGCCCGGCGCAGGTATTCCACCCGCAGCGTGGCCTCGTACAGCTCGA
>JAJYSD010000066.1:6436-6790 GCA_021793745.1 Bacillota bacterium | reverse complement strand
GGCCACATCCAGTTCCGCGTCCTCCCCTTCCCCTTCCACCTTGACGACGGTGCCCAGCCCCCATTTGGAATGGCGTACCTTGTCCCCCACCTTCCAATCGGCGGTGGCACCGCCGACCGGGCGGACCGGACCGCGCCTGGAGGGCGAAGGGAAATAGGCGGGGGGGCGCGGCTCGACGGGTTCCACCAGATGCTCCGGAATCTCGTCCAAGAAGCGGGAGGGCGGGTGACTGACCGTCTGTCCAAAGATGGAGCGCAACCGGGCCCGGGTCAGGTACAGCTCCTTCTCCGCCCGGGTGATGCCCACATAGGCGAGCCGACGCTCCTCTTCCAGGGCATCGTCATCTTCCAGGGA
>JAJYSD010000066.1:0-6426 GCA_021793745.1 Bacillota bacterium | reverse complement strand
GAACGGATATGGGGAAACAGGCCCTCTTCCATGCCGACGAGGAAAACGCAGGGAAATTCCAGTCCCTTGGCGCTGTGCAGGGTCATCAGCACCACCGCATCCCCGTCCGGTCCCTCGTCCTCCAGGGTATCGATGTCGGAGAGGAGCGCCAAGTCGGTCAAGAAATCTACCAGGGATTTGTCCTCGCTCCGCTGTTCAAACTCCTGGACCACCGACAAAAATTCGCCGATGTTTTCCAGTCGCCCTTCCGCCTCCAGCGTCCCCTCCCGTTCCAGCGCTTCCCGGTAACCAGTCTTCTCCAACACCTCTTCGGTCAATTCCCGGGCGGACAGATATTCCGCCATCCCGTGAAGATCGCGGATCATGGTGGTGAAGGATTGAAGGGGGCGCAGGAAGCGGGGGGCCAGCCCGATCCGGTCCGCCTCCAACAGGGCCCGATAGAGAGAGACGCCCTTTTCTTCCGCATAGCGGTCGATCTTTTCCATCGTCCCCTCGCCGATTCCGCGGCGCGGCACGTTAATGACCCGCCGCAGGCTGAGGTCGTCGTCGGGGTTGACCACCAATCGCAGATACGCGAGGAGGTCCTTGATCTCCTTTCGCTCGTAAAACTTGATGCCGCCTACGACCCGGTAGGGGATGTTGGACTTGAGGAGCACCTCCTCCAACACCCGGGATTGGGCGTTGGTCCGGTAGAGGACGGCGTAGTCGCCGTGGTCCCTCCCTTCCCGCACCCCCTGAAGAATGGTCTCCGCCACAAAGAAGGCTTCTTCGTGTTCGTTACCCGCTTCGAAGAGGCGGATCGGTTCTCCGGTGCCGTTTTCCGTCCACAAGTTTTTCGGCTTCCGCCGCTGGTTGTGGGTGATCACCCCGTTTGCCGCATCCAGAATCGTCTGCGTGGAACGGTAGTTCTGTTCCAGTCGGATCACCTCTGCGTCGGGATAATCCCGTTCGAAGTCCAGGATGTTGGTGATATCCGCCCCTCGAAAGGCGTAAATCGACTGGTCCGAATCCCCCACTACACAGATATTCCGATGATGGGCGGCCAACAGGTTGACGAGGACGTACTGGGCGTGGTTGGTATCCTGGTATTCATCCACATGGATATACTGAAATTTCCTCTGATAATAATCGAGGGCCTCGGGAACCTGACGGAACAGCCGGATGGTCTCCAGCAAGAGGTCGTCAAAATCCATCGACTGGTTGGCACGCAGCTTTTTCTGGTACGCGTCGTAAATCTGGGCAGCGATCTCCTCCCGGAAACTTCCCGCTTGCTCCTTCATCTTCGGAGGGGTTTGGAGACGGTTTTTGGCTTGACTGATCCAGTGGAGGTAACCCCGCGGATCGTGCTGCTTCGCATCCAGGTTGAGTTCCTTGAGAACCTGCTTGATAACGGTCACCTGGTCCGGCACATCCAAGATGGTGAAGTTGCGGGAATAGCCGATCCGCTCGCCGTCGCGGCGCAGAATGCGCACGCACATGGCGTGGAAGGTGGAAATCCAAATCTCCTCCGCCTCGGGCCCGACGAGGTGGGTGATCCGCTCCTTCATCTCCCGCGCCGCTTTGTTGGTAAAGGTGATCGCCAAAATATTCCAGGGATGAACACCCTTTTCCGAGAGCAGGTAAGCGACCCGGTGGGTCAGCACCCGCGTCTTTCCGCTTCCCGCTCCCGCTACGATCAAAACCGGTCCTTCCGTCATTTCCACCGCTTTTTTCTGATCCGGGTTCAACCCGGCCAACAATTCCCGTCCCGTCTGCGTGGGTCGGCTCATAATCGCACTCCTTTTTCCTCCGGTTCAATATTACAAGGGACGACCGATTCCCGGGCGCCCTTCACGGCTTCGGGGTCTCCTTCACATGGCGAACGGTTTGAACTGCAGCATCCACATTATAGTAGATCAGATTGCCGACGACCACCGTATCCGCCAGGCGGGCCATCTCCCGGGCCTGATCCGGGGTGGCGATGCCTCCGCCGTAGAAGAGGCGGCTTCGGGCCATCCCCGCCCGGGCCGCCCGAACCAACCGCGGGTCCCCATAACATCCGCTGTATTCCACATAGACGACCGGCATGCCAAAGAGGTGTTCCGCCAAACGGGCATAGCCGGTGACATCCTCTTCGGACAGGGAAGACCGGGCTCGGGTCAGACGGGCCACCCTGGAATCCGGATTGAGGACCACATACCCTTCCACCGCCACGCGGTCCCAGGGAATCAGGCTGCCGTAAACCTTGATCGCCTCATGATGGGCACCGATCAACCACTGGAGATCCCCGGCATTGAGCACGACGGGAATCAAAAAGCCGTCAAAGTCGGGAATCACCGCCGATGTCTGCGAGATCTCCTGATAGCAGGGCACATCGTAACGCCGGACCCGCCGGAACAGCTCCCAGGTCTTATCATAGGTGATTCCATCGGTACCGCCGAGGATCACCGCATCGGTCCCCGAACGGCAGATCCGGTCCAGGGCCCCGTCGGAAATGGTCCGGTTGGGATCCAACTTGAACACGTGCCGCCACGAGGCCACCCGTTCCGACAACATAGCGGGCTCCCCCCTGTCGTCGAGCATTCAAACCCATTATACCTCATGTGATTGGCGGGCGTATTCCCCGCCCCTCCCCTTTTCGGCACAAAAAAAGCGGAGTTTTCCCCGCCTGCGATTACCGGTTTGTTCCGCTGGCCGATGACACCTTTTCCCGCGTCCCTTCGGCCTCCCGTCGATCGCCAATCCCATCACTCGCTCTCGGTTTCTTCCTCCCTGAGCCGGTCGAGGACCAGTTCATAGCCGTTCATGCCGTAGTGAAGACAGCGTTTCACACGGGAGATGGTCGCTGTGCTGGCTCCCGTTTCCACTTCGATCTGGTTGTAGGTGTACCCCTCCCGGAGCATGCGGGCCACCTCTAACCGCTGGGCGAAGGCCTTGATCTCCCCGACGGTGCACAAGTCGTCAAAAAACTGGTAGCACTCGTCGACGGTTTTCAAGCTCAAGATCGCCCGAAACAGTTGGTTCAGCTCCCTTTTGTTGATGTGATCCAACGGCATCCATCCTCTCTCCTTCCCGACGGGAGGCTTCTTTGCCCGATAAAAACGATTCGACCCGGTCCACCGAAATTCCTCCCCTTCGGAAAGGGAAACGTCCCGCATTCCCCCATATCCTCCCCAAGCCGTCCCGCCGCTCCGCCCCGCGGCGGTCACAGGAGTTCTCGGGCAATGAACGGCGGGAGAAAAACCGTCACCGGTATGTGACCCTTCCCGTTTCCGGCAGGACGTTGATCCAGGTCTTCCCGGGAAGAAGGGGGAGCATCTCCCCGTTTTGGACGGGGACAATCGCGCCGCTTACATTTTCCCACCGGATGGGAATCGCCTTCCCCCGTTGGAACAAGATGCCGGTTCCGGGCCCCTTCAGATCCACCTCCCGGTGTCCCGCGGTATCCGTCACCCGGTGTCTCGCCTTGATCACCAGCACGTTTTCCATCGTCAAGGGTTCGCCGGTTTCCCGGTCCACCTGTTTCTCCCCCTGGGTGTAGCGAACATATTTTCCGGAGTCCTCGTCATAACGGTATCCCGCCCCATAGAGCTTGTGATATACCAAGTCGATCTCCTTCGCCGGCTCTCCCTCCGACCCGGCCCCTTCCTCGTCGAAACGGAAAATCGGTTTCGCCGCCCGCTCACCGTACCCTTTGGCCCGGGCCGCCTCCTGCAGCCGGTTCAAATCCGTGTAGAGATTGTGAGGGGCGCGCCGATCCGTCTCCCGGCGAAAATAATCGGCCTCCTGATGGATGCCGTCCAGGCTGGGCCAACCGCTGGTTCGAACCTCCTCCAGCGCCTCCCTGGAACCGCCGGCATGAACCACTACCGCATTCAATCCCCGCCCCAAATCGAGATAATAGGGGCGCAGGCTGCGGACCGGCCCCACCTTCCCCTCCATCTGGCTGTGATAAAAGGCGGCAAAGCGGGTAATCTCCCCCTCCGCCAGAATCTCCACGACCAAATCCGCCCGGTGTAATCCGGACTGGGGCCTCGCCTTCCGGTGATTGTTCACCATCACCATCAACGCGGGATGCGCCGGCTTCGAAGAAGGCAACCCGGTAAACGGATCCGGTGAAGGCGGCTGATTCACCTGTTCGGGCTCCCCGCTCGTTTCCCTCCCGGTTTCCCCCGGCGGCCACCCGCAACCCGCCGGCAGCACCAGCAGGGCCAACGCGAGCAGGGATGCAGTCCATCGGCGCATCGCCATCACACTCCCTCTCAACAAAGTTTTCCTTCCAGTATTGCCAAGAATCGGCGACAACGCATCATACCGCATGGCTGGATACCATTTGGGTTTCCTAAAAATTCCATCCCCGGACGAAAAGAAAAGCGGCGTCTCACCTCCGCGGCCCCCGCCTTCCAAAAATTTCCCCATCTTCAATCTACTTCGACTTCCGCCGGTCCCATCCCTTCTTCGGCACGACGGCCGAACCCGTCCCCCGTCATGCCCTCCCCCATCGCCTCATAAGCATAGGCTAGGGAGCGGAGGCGACACACCTTCTACATACCAGCGCTTCCACCATGCGCAAAATCCCTCAGCCCTCCAAACACATTGATAAAACATTAGCAAACGCCAACCGGCAATCCTCTTCCTCATGATGCCACCACCCCCAATGAATCCTTGATCATTCCTCTGCATAAATATTGATTTTTATCGGAGAAAAACGGCAGCATAGATTAAACTTTTATAATATAATATAAAATGGGAAGGATCTGTGTACTCGGGAATCGAATCAATCCGTACGAAACTCTGGCTTCGGAGGGAATGCGATGCCCTCGTGGGATGAGTATATCATCAGCAACCTGGACGACTTTTCCTGGCTCAAATACGTCATCCTCGGCTTCGCCCTGGTGTTCGTCTTCGCAGTGATCGCGATCTGCTACCGCGTCTTCACCGGAAAATGGATCCCCTACGGGTTTCAAACCCCCGAGAAAAAGGGTATGGACAAAACGACGGAATCGGAACTGGAAATCAGCAACCTCCCCAGCGATACCGAATTTACCATCGAGGTGGCCCCGGGGCTGTATCCGCTCATGGACTACATGGACGAAAAGGACCGAAAAATCGCCACGCTCAAACGGATCTTGCAGGACATCGAGCGGGATATGAAGAAAGAAGCCAATCGAAACAACAATTTTATCGCGGTACTGGAAATCCTGGCGGATGGGGTATCAACGGCGCTGAGTCGTTCGTACAATAAACCGAGGAATGCCTTTGAGATCGATTATCCCTACGTGATCGACAGCATCCAGTCAGCCATGGCCAACGAGATCGCCGTACATCCCGGCGTCGCCATTTTCATCGTCGACTCGGAAAATCCTGAACGGCTCCGACCCTATCAGATGATCGGTTTCGATTTAAGCTTCCGCAACTATCGCCCCTCCCTGACGGTTCACTCACCGGAAGGATGGGTTTGGCTGAACGAATCCACCAAGTATTGGGACAAACTATTGGACAGCGAAGTCGCCTTCACCGAGCTCCCACCCCAAACCCGATCGATGATCGCCAGTCCGATCTTTGCCAACGAAGAAAAATTGGGCATCCTGACCGTGAATGCCGCCGTGACCGGTGCCTTTGAGCACCCTCTGGATCCCCGATATGTAGCGGCCTTCGCCAAAGTGCTCAGCTCCCTGCTGTACATCGATCGGAAACATTCACAAGGATCCTTTGAGGAGGGGAATCACGGATGAAAAAAAAGCCGACCTTCCATCAACGGGTCAAGGCATTGCACGATCAGTACCGGGCCGGCGAAATCAGCAGAGAAGAGTATATGGAGATGGTGAAAGCCGGCCGGTTCGACCAGGTGATTCAATCCATCGACAAGAAATTTGAACGATACCGCCGGATGCTCGACAGCAAGGCGGACAACAAGGCTTAAATAAAACCGATCCGTCATCCGCTGAGGATGGGTACCTTTCCTTCGTGCTCATTCAACCTCCCCATTAAAAAAACCGGGAACCGCGTCCCGGTGTTTTTCTTTATGCATCAGCCGACTTCCCGCTTAGGCTCCGGGGTGGATGCGTCCCGATCGGCGGAGCCGGATGCCTTCCAGGGAGACAGCTTCAAGATGTGCTGGTAAATAAACGCCACCTGCTTATCCGTGACCGGCCTCTGGTTCTCCTTGGCGTAAAAGATGTTGAGCACCCGTGTCCGTTCCTCGGCGTAATCGTCCCGTCCGCTTACGGCATCCGCCATCGCCTCAAGGAGGGACGAAAAATCCTCCACCCGGGGACCCGGTGTCACTTCTTCATAATCGAAATACATCTCATTGGACTGCTCCAGATACTGCGCCAAGTCGTAACAATAGAAGATGACCGGCCGGTCGAGCAACAGATAGTCCGTATAGCAGCTGGAATAATCGGTGATGAGAACGTCGGTGTATTTCAACAGATGACCGGTAAA
>JAJYSD010000065.1 GCA_021793745.1 Bacillota bacterium | reverse complement strand
TTCCTATTACGGATCGGATCAAGGCGAAACATCGCCGATCAGACCCTCATTCAAAAGCTTATTCCTTGATCGAATCCGCATTGAAGGAAAGTTCGATAACCAACCCCGATTGTCCTGTTTTTCTGCAACAAGCTCGGCCTCCACCTTGTCCGGCGCTGATCGAAGGGTCCCTCGGCCCCCTTTTCAGGCGGCGTGCCCTTCACCCATTGCCCCCGTTGAGCAAAAAAACATCCCTCTCCGCAAAAGAGAAGGATGGAAAGCAAGGATTCTTTCCCTCCGATTCTCATCAAGCGCCCACTTCGCTCGAGGATCGGGAAGGGAGGCGAGAACATCAATGGGCGGCATTCCGGAACGCTTGAATCGCTTCCCGGACCAGGGTGACCGCCTGAGACATGGCGGCTCCGCCCCCGAAAGCACCGGAGACGGCGGCCGCCTCCATGATTTGCCGGTCGGTGGCCCCTTGATCCACCGCCCCCTTCGTATGATAAATGATGCAGTATTCATCGTTGGTGTAAACGCCCAGGGCGAGACCGATCAGGTGCTTCACCTGCCGGGAAAGCTCCCCCTCGGCAAAACAGGCTTCCGTGAATCGGTTGTACTCCGCGGCCACCTCGGGCAATTCCTGTTCAAAGTGCCCGATCCCCTCCTTGTACTCTCTGAGCGCTTCATGAATCATCGACGGCTCCATGCTGATCCTCCTTTGCAAAATCGAAAATGCTTCGCTCTCCATTGTTGCCCGTTATGGCGGAAACATTCCCTTTCCGACGGGAAGGAAAAATTGTAATTCCGATGTGAACACTACCGAATTCGCCTGCGATCCGTTAAAGTATAGGATGGAACGTTTTCGAGAACGAGGAAGGAAATCAGGGGTTGGCCGGAATCACCGCAACGGGAGGGGTGCCCATGGGCAGACAATGGATCTCCTTTGGCGTATTATTTGTCGCGTGGACCGCCTTTTTGCTTTCCTTTGTGGACCGCCTGGCATGGCCCCCGATCATTCCCCTCGCATCCAGGGATCTCAGCATCACGGCGGCGCAGGCCGGCGGTTATATGACCGCCTTTTATATCGGCTACGTGATGACAGATCTGATGACACAGCTGCCCGGCGGCTATCTGACCGATCGATTCGGTTATCGACGGGTGCTGTTGACATCCTTTCTCGTGATGGGAACCTTCACCGCCGGAATGGGCCTGGTGAAACATTATGCCGTCGGCTTCGCGCTCCGGATCCTGGCCGGAATGGGATCCGGCGCCGTCTTTTCCGCCGGCGTCCGGGCCATCTTCGACTGGTTCCGGCAGCGATCCCGCGCCACGGCGATGGGCTTTTTCATGACCGCTTCTTCCCTGGGGGTATCCGCCGTCAATCTCTTCGTTCCCTCCGTTTCCCAACAGTTCGGCTGGCAAACGGCCTTTTTCGTGGCCGGACTTTTTCCCATCATCGGTTTTTTGATCGCCTTCTTCCTGCTCAAGGAACGGACGCCCCCCGCCGAAGGGAACCGGGCGGGACGCCCCTTCTCTCAAGACCTGAAAAGGCTGCTGTCCAACCGGAACTTCCGGCTCCTGGGGCTGTCCGGATTCTTCGCCATGTGGGCGACCTGGGGAACCGCCACCTGGGCGAACTCCTACCTGAACCAGGAGCTGAACCTTTCCCTGGTGGAGGCGGGATATATCATGTCCCTGTTCGGGATCGCCTCCATTCTGTGCAAACCGTTGATCGGAATTTTATCGGATTGGATCGGCGGAAAACACAAGTGGCTCCTCACCCTGCTGCTGGGCCTGTTCGGACCGATTTTGATCGCCTTCGGCATCAATCAAAGCGAATCCCTGATCTATCCGCTGGCGATCCTGCTGGGCATCGCCGCCTATATCTACAGCCCGATCATGAACACCATGGTCGGCGAATCGGTTGACAAGGAACTGGTGGGAACCGCCATCGGTTTGGTCAACACCCTCTGGCAGCTGGGTTCCCTCCTTTCCCCGGTGCTCGTCGGAACCGTGATCGACGCCACCCGGAACTTTTTCTTCGGCTTTCTCACCCTGGCCGCCGGACCGATGTTGGGAACGATCGCAGTCCTCTTGATCAAGGAACATCCGACCCCTTCGCGCTGAAGGTCGAAAAAACAGAAAAGCCGTTTCCGCCCAATGGGCGAAAACGGCCCCGGCCGACCCTTCAATCGACCCTCAACACGATTTTGCCAATATTTCGGTTCGCCTCCATCCGGCGATGGGCCTCCTTCACCGACTCCCAGGGAAAGACCTGGTCGATCACCGGCTTCAGCCGCCCGTCCCGGAAACGCGGCAGGGCGAAACGGGCGAAATCCTCCGTCAACCGAATCTTGTAATCGACGCTGCGGGCGCGCAGGGTGGTGCCGGTCACCTGGATCCGCTTGCTGATCAGGGCGAGCAGGTTCACCTTTTCCACCTTGGGACCGCCCAGGGTGCTGATCAGGATCAGACGGCCGTCCGTCGCGAGGGACTCCACATTTTGCTCCCAGTACGGAGCCCCGACAAAATCGAGGATCAGGTCCACCCCGCGGCCGCCGGTCGCTTCCCTCACCCGGGGGGCAAAGGGGCCTTCCCGGTAGGAGAAGGCCGCCGACGCCCCCAGCGCCCGACAGGCAGCCAGCTTCTCCGGAGTTCCGGCGGTCACCAGGGGTTCCGCCCCCGCTTCCCGGACCAGTTGGATCGCCGCCGTCCCCACCCCGCTGGCGCCGGCGTGGATCAGCACCCGCTCTCCCCGTTGAAGGGATCCCAGCCAAAACAGGGCCTGATAGGCGGTCAGGAAAACCTCCGGCACCGCCGCCGCTTCCTCAAAGGAGAGGTTTTCCGGAATCGGCATCGCCATCCTGCCGGGAATCACACAGTACTCCCCATAACCGCCTCCCGGAAGGAGACCGAACACCCGGTCCCCTTCCTTCCAACCGGTGCAACGGCTTCCCACCCGTTCCACCACGCCGGCCATCTCCAAACCCAACAGCGGGCTGGCACCGGGCGGCGGCGGGTATTTTCCCTCCCGCTGCAGAATATCGGCCCGGTTCAGGGCGGTGGCCTTCACCCGGACCAACAACTCCTCCGCCGCCGGTTCGGGGGCGGGAACCTCTCCCATCGTCAACTGATCGACGCCCCCCGCCTTTTGGACAATAATCGCTCTCACCGGACTCCCTCCTTCCCGGGCCGTTGAAGGGACGCCCCCCGCAGGGAACGATTCATCCCTTCAACGCGTCTTTGATCCGCCTCCGCTCCTCTTCAAAGGCCGCATCGGACAGCACCGGCTCCATCTCCCGCTGCGGCAGGTCATCGGGAAGGCGAATCCAGGATTTGCAGCCCAGATAATCGGAGCTCATCGGGATTTCAATCGGTTCGGACAGGCGGAAAATGCGGAGCAGCAACACGTGAAGCGGATGCTTCTTCTTCCACTTGAGCCGCTCGACGGCAAAATTGTCCGTCCAGATGTGGAAGGGGGAAAGCCGCGCCAATTCCTCCTCATCCATCACCTCCACATCCTCCGCCAACCGAGCTACATACCGGATGGCGACCGATTCCTGCTCCGCCGAGCCGGTCAACTCCTCCTCCACATAGGCATGGAAGGCCGGTTTGATCAACTCCTTTTTCTGATGATACGCGTTGGGGAACAGATAAAAGATGTCGCTCTCCACCTGAAACTGGCGGGTCTCCTCGTGGATGCCCCCTTTGCGCATCACGAGAATCTGCTTTCCTTCACCCAAGGCCCGAACCGCCGCAGCCCACTCCTTCAGGGCGATCGGGGCCTTCAGCTGCACCGATTGCACCACTTGGCAATGCCTCCCTCATCCAATGTGCTCGATATCGCGAAAAACGTTAGCCCTCGTCGGGTGCGAAGGATGCCGCGGCCTTTCACAGGCACAGCTAGGCGCCGCGGCCGCTCTCTTCCGGACTGCCAAAGGCAACACATTCCCGAGCCGGGCCAATCCGCCGGCAATGGGACCATTTCCGGGGAAATCATACCGCCGTCTCCGGCGGCAGAGGGCCCGCCGGGGTTATCTCCTGACAGCTCTATTGTACCATGAATCGGATTGGCATCGCCGCCACCCTTCCGGAAGCGACGGGGCCTCCGCATATCTGCCGGTCATTGAGAGAAAACGGCGGCCATCGGATCGATGAGCAGGAAGCTGACCATATAGGATAGGCCGCGCTGGCGATGAGAATCGGCTTTTCGAACCTTTTGCTCTCCTCCCCAAGGTGGGAGGTGGACGGATACCCGTCCCCGATCGAGAGGACAAAGGTACAGAGCGAAAAGGTGAGGCAGACCGATGTCCAGAACAAGAGGTCTCGAATCTCCGGGAAAGTATCCGACGAGTATATGAGGGCGATCACCATCGCCATCAGGATGTAGAACATGACCTTCACTGCCGCAAGCACCTGTCCCCTAAAACGGGTCCTGAACCGAAAAGTCCCGATACGTTGTAAAACATAACGACCAGCACCATCCAGAGAAAGCAGAGTGCCTCCAAAAGCGAGCGCGTATCGAGACGCCTCTTTCTATGAGGATCCCAATCCATCTTCGCGACCCCTTGGACGGAACGGACCGTTTCGGGCCTTTTCAACCCGCATTTCATATGATAATTTGGTGCTTGTACATTTCCGATGATTTCGCTGAAAGGAAAGAGTCATCATGTGGTTCCTCTGGGGGATTCTCAGTGCCGTCACCTTCGGCTTGTCCGGCTTTTTGATGAAGGTAAGCTCCGCCCGGCGCGGCTCGACCCTCTACACCCTCCTGGGGCTCTACTTGACGGGCACCCTGGGTTTTTTCGGGTGGGCGCTGCAGACGGAGACCCTGCGCGCCGATCTCCCGCTGCTCATCGCCGGTATCGTCATCGGCCTGGGTTCCGCGGCGGGAAACCTGCTGTTTATGAAGGCCCTCGACCAGGGCCCGGCCAGTCTCACCTCTCCCCTGGTCAATACCAATATCCTTTTGATCATCCTCTTTTCCGTGATCGTCTACGGGGAACGCCTGTCGGGAACGGAGATCGCGGGGGTGATTCTCCTCATCCTCGCCGTCTCGCTGATTCCCTTCGACCCGGATGAGGAGCTGAAAATCAAAAACTACCGGTGGTATTTCCTGGTCCTCGCGGCCACCCTCCTGTTTACCCTCCGCAACGGCGGTCTCAAGGTCACCGAGGAGATGGCCCTGTCGGGCACCCTGGTTCTGTTCTACGGATATCTGTTGGGCCTGGTCTGGTTTGCGGCGGAGGGATTGCTGCGCCGGAGGAGCGGGACCCGAAAAGAAAAAGCACCGGGCAACGGCCGCAGGGCCCTTCTGACCGGGTTGGGGTGGGGCTCCCTGGCCGGGATCTTTTCCTTTGTGGGAATGCAGCTGTATGCCGTCGCCCTGATCGACGGCCCCGCCAGCATCGTCGCTCCCCTCTTCGCCACCAACAGCCTGGTGGTGGCCGTTTTTTCCATCCTCTTCTACCGGGAACGCCTTTCCCGGCTGCAAACCCTCTCCCTGATTCTGCTCTTCGCCGGCCTCGTCCTGGTGCGGATCTGAGCCTCCGCCCGCCGGCCTTCATCCTCCCCCGAGGAGCCCGCTTCCGTCCAGCTCGCGGATCCGGAGGGGCCGCACCTGCAATGCGGCCAGCGCAAGATCCCCATGGATCGTCAGGGATGACTTCTTCCCCGTTTCCCGAGACATCAACCGAAACAGAAAGATTTTCATGCCTTTCCTCCCGGCGTCCACTTCAAAGGTTTCGCCGGCGGACAAAAACAGGCGGTATTCCGTTCCAATCGAATTTCCCTGCTGCTCAACATCAATCTCTCTCCGCCGCCCATCGACGCGATCAGGACGTGGGAGCCGGTGAATTGCTGGGTTCCCTTCAGCGGTCCGCTTTCGTTCAGGACTTCCATGTCCCGAAGGCGAAAGAGCAGACTGTCCAGGAAATCCCCGTATTCCGCCGGACCGCTTCGAGGTGTCCCATAGGGATCAGCCTTCCTTGTGCTACTGATGATAATGATTATCAATATCAAAAAGGGTAAACGGTTCCAACGGGAATCCGGCGTCAAAAAAGCATCCGTTGCCATGGCAATGGATGCTGGATGCCGGGTACCTTCCCCGGAGCCGGGGGCGGTGCTCCGGGATCTGCTCGAGTCTCTCCCACCGTCAACCGATGAGACATCACATCCGGTACCAGGCCATCAAGGCAAAGAAGAGGGTGGCGTACCCGATCAGATAATCGGGAACCCCTCCGGTCTTCAGCTTGGCGAATCGGAACGGCTTGGGGATGGGCCACAGCCAGGGAACGCCGAGTACCGTCAGCGAATCGGCGAGCAGATGGCTCAAGTATCCCAGAAATACGGGGGTCTTGAGATCCGGATGGATGGCCCCGGCGAAGTAGGTCACGATCGCGAGGGCGAGCAGCGAATGGGTGAACCTTCGATGCCCTGAAAAGGGAATGGCCAGGAAAAAAAGCCCCGCCATAAAGAAGGCACCGGAATCGATCATGAGGGCGGTGAGCAGGCACAAAGCACCAAGCCCTCCCACCAGGAGCCGACGCCTCTTGAGCGGAACCTTTCCCATGGTGTACCCGTAAATGATGCTTTTCTCCTCATCGAGGTCCGGCATCAACGAAGCGAGCGCGGCCGCCAAAACCACAACGCCCTCATGGAGCTCCGCATCCTGCATGGAAAGGGCCGCCACCCCCGAAGCGATTCCCAGCGCCAAATGGGTCCCGCCCTTCACCTCATAACCTCCCTTGCTCTCTTTTCTATTCAATACCCTTTTACCGGTGGACAAGATTCGGTTTAGACACGATCTTTCGGGGGCTTCCCCTAGATGGGGTTCCTGGATACGAGAGGGGAATCGCTCCGCATTTCGATCCTTTGC
>JAJYSD010000064.1 GCA_021793745.1 Bacillota bacterium | reverse complement strand
ATACCATCCTATGACACAAGGATAAGGTGAAGACGGCCTTTTCGTCCGTCGCGTACGCAGACTCGGGAGGCGTTTTTCCTCGGGCGACTCGCCGCCGCGTGGAGCCGATACGGAAAATCGCCTCCCTCCTGACACTTTGTCAACAGCTTGGACGGCCTTTGCGGCCGTCCATTCTTAATAAACATTACAGGGTGGAGGCCACTTCGTAGGCATCCCAGATGGCGTACATGATATTGGCCACCCGGCGCGCATCGCCGATCCGGTGGATGTCTGCGAAATCGTGCTTCAGCTCGTCGTACAGGGTTTTGTCGGGATCGAAACCGATGGCCAACACAACGGTGTCCGCCTCGATTTCTTTCTCCTCACCGTTCGCGTGGACGAGAACCCCTTTCTCGGTGGCCCGGATTACCTTCGTGGAGGTCAACACTTTGATGCCGTGATAAGGAATGAGCGCCTTGAGCATGTCGGAGTTGGCGTGGCAGAGCGGACCGTTTGCGGCGAGAAGCTCATCCATCTCCTCCACCAAAGTGACCTGTTTCCCCTTCTTGGCCAGCCATAGGGCCAACTCGCATCCGACCAGTCCGCCGCCGACCACCACCGTACGCTCTCCCGCCGGTTTTTCCCCCAGCAGGACCTCCTTGGCGGTGAAGGCATGATTGCCGTCACCCAGGGGAATCCGCTTCGAGATGGACCCGGTGGCCACGATGACGGCATCGGGATGTTCTTCCCTCACCATATCCGCCGTGACGGGGGTGTTCAGTTTGATTTCCACCTGCAAATCCCTCAGCACGTTGTCGTACCAAGCGGCGAGAACCCGGTCATCCTCTTTGAAGTCGGGCACGCCGCCCGCCAGCAGATTGCCGCCCAGACGGTCCCCTTTCTCGTAAAGGACGGGATCATGGCCGCGGAGCTTCAGCACCCGGGCCGCTTCACAGCCTGCGACGCCACCCCCGATGATCATCACTTTTTTCGGTTGAAGCGCCGGAGTCAGCCGGGCTTCGCGCTCCCGACAGGCGGCGGGATTGACCGCACAGCCCAGGGCGGAATATTCCTGGATGCGGCCCATGCATCCTTCATGGCAGGAGAGGCACGGACGGATCAGCTCCCGCTTTCCGGCCCGCAGTTTGTTCACGTATTCCGGGTCCGCCAGAAGGGGTCGTCCCAGACCGATGATGTCACAGGCGCCGCTCACTAGGGCATCCAGGGCGAGGTCGGGGTTGTCCATCCGCCCGGCGCAGATGACGGGAACGTCGACGGCCTCCTTTACCCGTTTCGCGTAGGGGATGTAAAGGCCCTTCGGCATGTACATGGGGGGATGGCTCCACCACCAGGAATCGTAGGAGCCGACGTCCACGTCAAGGGCATCATACCCGTAGCTGACCAGCAGCTTGGCCGCTTCGATTCCCTCCTCCACGTCGCGTCCCTTTTCCTCAAAGGTTTCGCCGGGCAGCCCGCCTTTCCGCCAATCCTTGATGAAGCTTTTGACGCTGTAGCGCAGGGCTACGGGAAAATCGTCGCCGCAGCGCTCTTTGATTTCTTCAACGACTTCCCGCGCAAACCGGAGCCGGTTTTCCAGGGATCCGCCGTATTCGTCGGTACGCCGGTTGAAGAAGGAGATGGCGAATTGGTCCAGCAGATACCCCTCGTGCACGGCGTGGACCTCGACGCCGTCAAAGCCCGCCCGCTGGGCGTTGGCGGCCCCGATTCCGAACATCCTGACGATGTGCCGAATCTCCTCCTTGGTCAAGGATCGGCAGGTCCTGTTCAGCCACCGGTGGGGAATGGGAGAAGGCGCCACGGGCGGATGGTCGCCCAGATTGGTGGGGATGGTCACCCTTCCGAAGCCCGCGCTCATTTGCAGAAAGATCCTGGCGTCATAGGCGTGAATCCGCTCGGTCAACTCCCTGGCGGTTCGCACGAAATGGATGCTGTTGTGGGTGGGGCAGGGAACGCTCGGCATGGCGTGCTTTTCCACCCGATTGTCGACAAAGGTGACGCCGGTAATGATCAGGGCGGTTCCTCCCCGCGCCCGTTCCACGTAATAATCGATGCCGCGCTGATTGAATCCCCCTTCGGAATCGGAAAGACCGAGGGGACCCATCGGCGCCATCGCATAGCGGTTTTTCAGCTCCACCGGTCCGATGGAAACCGGTTCAAACAGTTTGGCGTACTTTTGGGACATGCTTCGCTCCTCCTTTTCTTTGGAAAAACTCTCAAGCTGACCGTCTTGTCCCACTGCTCCCCTCAATGTCCTTTTTCAGGTCCAAGGCCAGTGTACAGGGAAACGCGGAGATTGTTTGTGATCAATTGAACAAAAAGGACTCCGACTTGATCTATTTTGTTTCCGTTGTTTGACAGGCACTTCCCGGGAGAGGATGCGGGGGATGAGCCGGTCTTTTCCGCTTCTTCGCAAAGGGGCGCTTGGCCGGAAAGGAGAAGGGGGGAAAGGCCTTTGGACGGGGAGAAGAGGACCGAACTCGGCGGAGGCGGGGGGCGCCCTCCTCATCGCGCTGGGGATTGCCGAACGGCGCATGGAGGCGTCTCGGGACGTGGATCCGCTGTTGCCCGTTACCCCATCCATCCGCTTTCGACATGGGATCGATCGTCGGATGAGATGGAACGGAGAAGCCCGATGGATCTCCATCGTTCAGGAAGGGCATCCCTGGATCGGAAAGGATACAGACTCCTGCCGGCCGTCGATTTCAGAGGCGCGCAGGATGCGTTCCGTTCGCCGGATCCATCCGCGCGAAATCGGGTTTCAGCGCCTCGTAAAGCGTTGGTCGGACGCGAGCCGACGAAGGATTTTTATGCAATCCCCCGCACTGCGGACCCGATTCCGCAAGGGAGCAGCCGATGGATGATCTTTTTCACTTCTTCCCGTCGAAGAAAATGATATTCTTATTGCAAAGCGGAGGCCGGTCCGGAATCGGAAGGGGTCGCGGGAAAGCGGCAGGGACACCGGGATGCGATGTTCGCGCAAGGAAATGAGCCCCTGATGCCGTTTTTCCTGTACGGGAACCCGATTCGGTTCTACGGGCTGGCGGATGTTCGCGTGGTTGTCGATAAAAAGCATTTGTGAAATATTGAACAAAAATGATTGGGGTTGTGCGCCGTGGAGGGAAAAACGGTTCGTTCGTTCGGGAGAATAATGCTTTTGTCACCGGTTCTGTTTAAAGGGCCGCCGGATGTTTTGATGGCATTACTTGTGAAATAATAAACAATACGATGGGGACTTGAAGTCCTGAGGTTGATGGATGGGGAGGGTAAGGAGATGATCTGGATCGAATTGTTGATTCTCCTCGGGTGTATCATCATCGGCGCCAGGATCGGCGGGTTGGGTCTGGGAGTCATGGGAGGCGTCGGACTGGCGGTTTTTGCGTTTGTGTTCGGCTTGCAACCCACGACGGCCCCCATCGATGTGATGCTGATGATCCTGGCGGTGATCACCGCCGCCGGCGCCCTGCAGGCTGCGGGGGGAATGGATTATTTGGTTTATCTGGCTGAAAAGGCCCTGCGCAAAAATCCCAAACGGATTACGTTCGTCGCTCCTCTGGTTACCTATTTGTTCACCTTTTGCGCCGGGACCGGGCACGTGGCCTATTCGGTGCTTCCGGTGATCGCCGAGGTCGCCCGGGAGTCGGGGGTCCGGCCGGAAAGGCCCCTGTCCATCGCCGTCATCGCTTCCCAGCAGGCGATCACAGCGAGCCCGATTTCCGCGGCAACCGTCGCCCTGGTTGCCATGCTGGCCGACTTTCATGTCACCCTGTTGGATATCATGATGGTCTGTATTCCGTCTACACTGATTGCCTGCATGATCGCAGCCGTCATCGCCAGCAAAACCGGAAAGGAGCTAAAGGATGATCCCATCTATCGGAAGCGGCTGAAAGAAGGGCTGGCGCCGATCAAACGGGCGAAAGGCGAGTATGTGGCCACAAAAAGCGCCAAGATCTCGGTTGCCATCTTTCTGATCGCGGCCCTCTCCGTGGTCCTGTTCGGCTCCTTTGAATCGCTGCGCCCCGGTTGGATGGTGGACGGCGAATTTGTCCGGATGGGAATGCCGGAAACCATTGAGATCATCATGTTGACCGCCGCCGCCGTCATGATCCTCTGGTGTAAAGCCAATGTTGAAAAAATCGTTTCGGACAGTGTGTTTAAAGCGGGAGCCTCTGCAGTTGTCGCGATCTTCGGGATCGCCTGGATGGGCGATACCTTCTTTCATGGGAATGCCGAACAGATTACCCAATCCATCTCAAGTCTGGTCACGTCGGCGCCCTGGCTGTTCGCCACCGCCTTATTCGCCCTTTCCATCCTCCTGTACAGCCAGGCGGCCACCGTGCGCACGCTCATGCCGCTGGGAATCACGTTGGGCATCCATCCGGCCCTGTTGATCGCCATGTTTCCCGCCGTGAACGGATACTTCTTCATTCCAAACTATCCGACCGTTGTTGCCGCGATCAACTTCGACCGCACCGGAACCACGCGAATCGGCAAATACATCCTGAATCACAGTTTTATGGTTCCCGGTCTGGTTTCCACGGTCGGGGCCGTGGTCATCGGCATTCTGTTGAGTTCCATCCTGTTGTAGTCTGCCCGGGCATCTTCCGGTCGTCGATTCAGTTCCTAAAATCAAGGAGTTGATCCAAATGGTTGACCAAAAAAGCGCGTACCGGATTGAAAGGGATTTTTTAGGTGAAAAGCGGATTCCGACCGACGCTTACTACGGCGTGCAGACCGTGCGCGCGGTGGAAAACTTCCCGATCACGGGGCTCCGGATTGACCAAACGCTGATCCGCGCCATGGCGATCGTCAAGAAGGCGGCGGCGTTGGCCAATGCCGATGTCGGCCAGTTGGACAGGAGGATCGCCGAAGCGATTGTGGCTGCGGCGGATGAAATCATCGCCGGCAGGCTTCATGATCAATTTATCGTCGACCCCATCCAGGGGGGAGCCGGCACTTCCATCAACATGAACGCCAATGAGGTGATCGCCAACCGCGCCCTGGAAATCCTGGGGGAGGAGAAGGGAAACTACAGGGTCATCAGCCCGAACACCCATGTCAATATGGCCCAGTCCACCAATGACGCTTTTCCGACGGCGGTGCACATTTCGCTGCTCCTGTCGCTGGATCGGCTGCTCCAGGAGATGGAGGAGCTTCACAAGGAATTTTTGAGGAAAGCCGAGGAATTTGATCCCCTGATCAAGATGGGCCGCACCCATTTGCAGGATGCGGTTCCGATCCGATTGGGTCAGGAATTTGCAGCGTACGCCTGTGTCCTGGCCCGGGACAGGGAGCGGATCGACCGGACCCGGGAGGGCCTGTATGCGGTCAACATGGGGGCGACCGCCGTCGGGACGGGACTGAACGCCGATCCGGAATATATCGAGAAGGTGGTCGGATATTTGGCCCGGTTGACGGGGCTTCCCATAAGGCGGGCGGACAACCTTGTCGACGGAACCCAAAATACCGACTGCTATATGGAGGTATCCTCCGCCCTGAAAACCTGTATGATCAACATGTCCAAGGTGGCCAACGATCTGAGATTGATGACTTCCGGCCCGAGATGCGGCTTTGGCGAAATCAACCTGCCTCCCCGGCAGCCGGGGTCTTCGATCATGCCGGGGAAAGTGAACCCGGTCATGGCGGAGGTCTTGAATCAGACCGCCTTCCAGGTTGCCGGCAACGACCTGACCATCAGCATGGCCTGCGAGGCGGGGCAGTTTGAACTGAACGTGATGGAGCCGGTCATCGTCTTTAATCTGATGCAATCGATCCGCATCATGACCCGGGTGTTTGCCGTCTTCCGCAGCTATTGCCTGAGCGGGATTACGGCCAACAAAGAGCGGATGGAAAGCTATGTAAACGAGAGCATGGGTGTCATCACCGCGATCAACCCGCATGTCGGGTATGAAACGGCGGCCTCGATCGCCCGGGAGGCGATTGAAACGGGACGACCGGTCCGTGAGATTGTGCTGGAACGGGGGGTTTTAACCGCTGAGGAGTTGGATCGGATCCTCGATCCCTATGAAATGACCCATCCGGGGATCGCAGGGAAGGAGTTGATTGAAAAGCGGACATGGACGAAGATTTGATTGACGCCCCGTGACGGGAGATTTCATGGGGGATTTCGAAGTAAAAGACGGAAAGCCCCGGCGCCAACGCGGTGCCGGGGCTTTCCGATGCGCCGAGGTGTTGGCCGGGCACATCCAAAGGGTGTTTTCTGCTGCCGGTCGGTGTTTCGCCGGAGACTCGGCGCGCCGTTTTCCGCTTCACCGCCCTTGCGGCGCCGGGGGCTTGCGCTCCGCCGGCTCTCCGCGAATATAATACCGTCCGTACAACTGACCGCAGGCCGCTTCGATGTCCACGCCGAAGGATGGTCTTACGGTCACCTTCACGCCGGCTCTCCGCAGACGCTTGCAAAAGTCGGCCATTTCTCCTTCGCGTGGCCGCTGGTACGCCTTCGGAGCCCCGGAGGCGGGATTGTAACGGATCAGGTTGACGTGATACAGGTAGTCCCAGGGCCCGCGCCCCCGCAGCAGGGAAATCAGCTTCCCGGCGTGATCGGGTGTGTCGTTCACACCGGGCAGCACGATGTAGGCGATGTACACCTTGCGCCGATGTTTACGAATGTGCGCATCCAATACTTCCAGCACCTCGTTCAACGGATACTGCCGGTTGATCGGCATCAGGGCGCTCCGCTGCTCGTCAAAGGGGGAATGGAGCGAAAAGGTGAGATTCACCTGCGGAAACTCTCGGGACAATCGCTCAATTTGGGGGATGAGCCCGATGGTGGAGACCGTGATCCTCCGGGGACTCAAGTTGAACAACCGGGGATCGGTCAGGACTTTCAGGGCGCTGAACGTTTGCGTTCAGGCGCAGAAA
>JAJYSD010000063.1 GCA_021793745.1 Bacillota bacterium | reverse complement strand
TTCCAGTTCCGCTTTCCGCTTCCCCCCAAACAGGGAGGAGGACAGCGCATTGGCCAGGGTTTTTCGCCTTTGGGAAAAGGCCGCCCTCACCATCCGAAAGAAAAGCGGTTCGTTCCGGACGGAGACCAGGGGTTCCCTCCGGATCCGGAGGCCGATGACCGCCGAATCCACCTGAGGGCGGGGAACAAAGCAGTTCCTGGGCACGCCGCACACCCGGAAAACCTCCGCGAAATATCGGACAGCGACGGACAGGGAGCCGTATTCCTTCGTCCCCGGCTCGGCCATGATCCGTTCGGCCACTTCCTTCTGGATCATCACCACGATCCGGTCCAGGGGGAGCCGTTCCTCCAGAAGCCTCATCAGGATGGGCGAAGTGGCGTAGTAGGGAAGGTTGGCAACGACGGAAAACCGCTCGGCCGAGCCCAGATGACGGTCCATCAGCGCCTTCAGATCCACCTGCAGCGCGTCCCCATGAACCACCGTCACCCGCGGGCGATCGACGAACAGCTTCCGGAGGATGGGAATCAGCCGGCCGTCGATTTCCACGGCCAACACCCATCCCGCCCGATCCGCCAACCGCTCCGTCAGCGCCCCCATCCCCGGTCCGATCTCCAGCACACCGGTGGAGCCATCCAGTTCCGCGGCGTCGATGATCCGGTCCAACACCCGTTCATCCACCAAAAAGTGCTGCCCCAGGCTCTTTTTGAGGGAGAGGTTGTGATCGGCCAACAGTTCGCGGGTCCGTGATACGATCGAAGATGATTTCACATTTATTCTTCCCTTCCGATCCGGTCCAGGGCCCGGGTCAATTCTTCGCGGGTAATGCGGAACAGTTGCAACTTCCGAAAAAACCGACGTCCATTGCCGTAACCGATTCCCATCGCCTCGCCGAGGGCCTCCCGGCGCCAGCGGGCCTGTTCCCCTCCGACCAGGCCGGCCTGCAGGTATTCTTCCCAGGTGATACCTTCTTCCTTCGGCTCCTCTTCCGTCCGAACGCGCTCCAGAGCGCGACGGATCGCCTCCGGGGAGGCGTGCTGAACGCCCACCCCGTCCCGGCCGGTCGCCTCTTCCCGAGGGATGAATGCATGCTTGCAACCGGACACCTGCTCGGAAATGATCCGGCGGATGCGCTCGCCGGCGCCGTCCGGATCCGTCAGGATGATGACCCCCCGGCGGTCCTGGGCCCAGCGAATGGCGCGGATCACGTCGGGGCCGATGGCGGAACCGCCGGTCTCCAGGGTGTCCGCCGCCACCGCTCGCTGCACGGCGGCGGTATCCTTCTTGCCTTCGACGACGATAACCTCCCGGATTTTCTTCATTCCTCGTCTATGACCTCTTCCGTCGATTTTCCAGGTTCCTGCTTATTTTACCAAAAAGAGTGATCCCGGAAACCCCCTTACGCCGCCTCCTCGATCCGGAACAGGCGGCAGGCATTGGCCGCGGTTTGACGGGCCACCTCTTCGAAGGAAATGCCCCGCAGCTCGGCGATCTTCTCCGCGACGAGGCGCACATAGCCGCTCTCGTTTCGCTTTCCCCGATGAGGGTGCGGTGCCAGGTAGGGGGCATCCGTCTCGATCAACAACCGGTCCAGGGGCACCTGGGCGGCGATTTCCTTGGGGAGACGGGCGTTTTTGAAGGTGACGGGCCCCCCAAGGCCGATCAGGAAATTCATCTCGAGACACGCCTGGACCATCGCCCAGTCACCGCCGAAGCAGTGCATCACGCCTCCCACTTCCTCGGCCCCCTCCTCCCGGAGCACCCGGAGGACATCGCGATCCGCCTCCCGGTTATGGATGACGATCGGCATTCCGACCTCCCGGGCGAGGCGGATCTGACGGCGAAAAACCGCGTCCTGGACCTCCCGCGGCGAGTGATTGCGGTAGTAATCCAGGCCCATTTCCCCGAGCGCCACCACCTTGGGGTGCTCGGTCAGGGAGCGGATCCATTTCAAATCCTCATCGGTCATCGTCGCGGCATCATGGGGATGCCAACCCACCGCCGCATAAATGAAATCGTATTGTTCCACCAGGGAAAGGGTCGTTTCTATCGTTTCCCGGTTGAATCCGATATTGAGAATCCGGGAGACGCCTTGTTCCTGCGCTCTCCGGATCACTTCGTCCCGATCCTCCTCAAATCGCTCGTCGTTTAGATGCGCGTGACTGTCAAACAACATGCCGCCATCCTCCTCCAACCGTCATCGGATGAGTAGCTGAATGCGGTCCAAGGGAAAGAGAACCAGTTCCGCCCTCCCCACCACCTCGTCGATATCAACCATCCCGATCTCCCGACTGTCCCGGCTGCGATTGCGGTTATCCCCCAGGACGAACAGGTGGCCCGGCGGCACCCGTGTTTTCGGATAATCCCCCTGGATCTCGCTCAATATGTAGGGTTCCTCCAGCTTCTTCCCATTGCGCCACACGTGACCGCCGTGGATGGCGATCTCATCCCCCGGAAGGCCGACCACCCGCTTGATGAAATCCCGGTCCTCCTCCGTGTGAAACACGATGATATCCCCGTAGGAAGGAGATCGCTGATCGTAGATCCATTTGTTCACAATCAGCAGCTCATCGCCCCGCAGCGTGGGAAGCATGGAGCTGCCGTACACCCGGTAGGGAGCATAGAAATACAGCCGGATCGTCATCGCCAACAGCACCGCGATCAACACGGTGATCAACCATTCACTGGAGCGCGATCGATGCAAGATGCGACCTCCTCCATCCGTGATCTTCTTACCATATGGCTGCAGGGCCTTCAGCATGAATCCGGGCATTTCCACACGGACGGACTCCATCCGGAGGGAGATGGGGAGGAGTTTCACCCTCGCTACAGATTTTTCCTCTATTTATTGTAAAAGAAAAAGGACACTCCCGCCAATGGATGGAGACGCCGACCTTTCCCGATTTTCCCAAGGTGAAGGAACCTCAAATTGCAAATAAAACAACGATCACCCCGAAGGGCTCTGCCCTCCGGAGTGATCGGACTACCTCACTTGACCCGCGTACCGTTGGGAATGTCGTCGGAGACGGTGGCGAGCACCAACCGATCCCCGGCTTTGGCCGCCAGGATCATGCCTTCGGAGCGTTCGCCCCGCAGCTTCGCCGGCTTCAGATTGGCCACGCAGATCACCTTTCGGCCCACCAGCTCCTCCGGCGCATAATGCTGGGCGATCCCCGCCACCACCTGCCGCCGCTTGTCTCCCAGGTCCAGTTGCAATTTGAGCAGGCGGTCCGCTCCTTTGACGCGATCGGCTTCCAACACCTCCGCGACGCGCAGGTCCACCCGGGAAAAGTCATCGATGGAGATGATCCCGGGGGTATCCGCCCCATCCCCTTCCTTCTGAGACGGGCTTTTCTCCTGCTTTCCGGATTCCTTGGACTCCGCGGAATCGGCGAGGGAACCGCCCATCATCTGACGGATCGCCTGAACCTCCTCTTTCACGTCCAGCCGGGGGAAGAGGGGATCTCCCTTCTGGATCCGGACGCCGGATGGGAAGGAGCCGAAACGGCGGACGCTCTCCCAGGAGGTCAGATCCCCTTCGGAGATGCCCAGCTGTTCCCACATCCGGGCCGGGGTGCGGGTCAGGAAGGGCTGGAGCAACACGCTCACGATGCGCAGTGACTCCAGGATGTGGTGGAGGACGGAACCCAGGATGTCCCGCTTGGCCGGATCCTTCGCCAATTCCCAGGGCATCGTCTGTTCGATGTATTTGTTGGCGCCGCGGATCAGATCCCAGATCGCCGTCAAAGCGACGGAGAACTGCAGCGACTCCAGGGCCTCCTCCACCCGGTCCACCGTATCGGATGCCAGCCTCTTCAGCTCCCCGTCGTGGGGGGTGGCTCCCTCCAGGGCTTCGGGCACCACGCCGTCAAAATACTTTTCCACCATGGTCAGGGAGCGGTGGAGAAGGTTCCCCAGATCGTTGGCCAAGTCGCCGTTGATCCGTTCCACAAATGCTTCCGGAGTGAAAGAGCCGTCGGCGCCGAAGGGGACTTCCCGGAGCAGGTAGTAGCGAAGGGCGTCCAACCCGTACCGATCGATCAAGGGGATCGGATAAACCACGTTTCCTTTTGATTTGGACATCTTCCCTTCCTTCAACTGCAGGAAACCGTGGCCGAACACTTTTTTCGGCAGGGGAAGTCCCAGGGCCATCAGCATGATCGGCCAGTAAATGGTGTGGAAGCGGACGATCTCCTTGCCCACCAGGTGCACATCCGCCGGCCAGAAGGTCTCAAATTTGGCCCGCTCCTCGGGGTCATCCGACAGATATCCGAGGGCGGTAATGTAGTTGGTCAGGGCGTCGATCCACACGTACATCACATGTTCCGGATCGCCGGGAACCGGAATCCCCCAGTCGAAGGTGGTGCGGGATACGCACAAATCCTCCAGGCCCGGCTTGATGAAGTTCTGGATCATCTCGTTCTTCCGGGATTCCGGCTGGATGAAGTCGGGGTTGGCCTCGTAATGGGCCAGCAGGCGGTCCACATACTTGCTCATCCGGAAAAAGTAGCTCTTCTCCCGGACCTTTTCCACCGGACGGTTGCAGTCGGGGCAGTTCCCGTCCACCAGCTGCCGCTCGGTCCAGAAGGATTCGCAGGGGGTGCAGTACCACCCCTCGTACTCGCTGAGATAGATGTCTCCCTGATCCATCAAGCGCTTGAAGATCTTCTGGGCCACCCGCTTGTGCCGCTCCTCGGTCGTCCGGATGAAGTCGTCGTAGGAGATGTCCAGGCGATCCCAGAGCTGGCGGATGCCCGCCACGATTTCATCGACGAACTCCTGGGGCGTCTTGCCCGCTTCCTGGGCCTTGCGCTGGATCTTCTGGCCGTGCTCGTCGGTTCCGGTCAGATACATCACCCGATATCCCTTGAGCCGCTTGTAGCGGGCCATCGCATCGCCGGCCACCGTGGTATACGCGTGGCCGATGTGCAGTTTGGCGCTGGGATAGTAGATCGGCGTCGTGATGTAAAAGGTTTTTCGTTCTTCCGCCATCGCGCTCTTCCTCCTTTCCGGATATCAAAAAACCCTCCGCCCAAACTTGGGGCGAGAGGGTCTCCTCACGCGGTACCACCCAATTTCGGCATCCCCTCACGGCGGATGCCCTCAACCAGTGCAGCACACTGCTCCGTTAACGCCGGAGGACGCCCGCCCCTACCCACCGGAGACGGCTTCAGGGCGAGATCTCAGGGGCCATGTTCATCGCGGCGGCCATGCCGGCTTTCACCCGACCCGGCTCTCTGTCGATGGCCGGCCGACGATTACTCATCCCCTTCATCGACGGGCAGTTATTTCCCGGGAAAACCGGTCACTGTTGTTTCAACATTATAGCGGTCTAAACGAGACAAATCAACCGTCTACCACCTTCGACCTTCAGAACGGGATGAGAAATCGTTCCCCGAATGACGGCGAGGGGGGCCGCCCCGTTTCTCCCGGATCCGGAGCCCCGTCCCCGCCATCGGTCTTTGAGAGAATTTATTACCCTGGATTACCAAAGAATCGTCTCCCTATACATCGAGCCGTAAATCGTCCTCCCCTGTATTGATCCACCGGTCGTCGGACCGATTTCCTTCAACGGCGATACGCTTGTTTGATTCCGTCCAACAAGGCTTTCTTCAGCTTTTTTCGCAATTCGCCGTGATTCTCCTCATTGTATTGGTATCCCCTGTCCGTCCACTTTTCATCGGGATATCGCCAGACCGGATACGGTTTCAGTTCCTCCGGCTCCCAATCGTACCGGGGAAAAATGTGGGCGTGCAAAAAGGGATCCCTGTTGCCGTAGATGGAATAATTGACCCTTTTCGGCCGGCAGACCCGCTCGACGGCATCGCCGATCAAACTCATGTCGAACAACAAGTCCCGGCGCCTTTCCGGGCTCAACCGGTTTAACGACTCCGCCCGGGGATACGCCAATAGCAAACAATAGCCGGGCAGAAATTGCGTATCCCCGATCGCGGCAAACCCGCTTTTCATCTGGCCAGCACCATCGGGTTTTCGCCGCGGAGAGCGGAACCGATTCGATCGCTTCTCCAATCCCCCTTCACAGAAGGTTCTCTCCTTTCGAACCCGTCTTCCTGGACTGCCGTAATTCCCTTCATCACCGCTTCACATCATACCGGACCGCAAAGGGGGATTCCTTCCGGAGGATCCGGCCCTCCCGGGCCAGCCGATCCAGCTCCTCCTTCAGCCGGCTCACTTCCCAGTCGAGGCCGCAGTCGCGGTTGATCTGGGCGACGGCATCCACCAGATCGGTATCGAACAGAGGCAACCGTTCCCGGATCGCCTCCAACACCCTTCCGTCCCGGGCCTCCGACACCGCCTGAAGCTCCGCAAAGGGATCCGCCACGTGGGGACTTTGGGTATAGGCCGCCCGGATCCGGACGAAAAGCGTCCGCCCGTACACCGCCGAGGAAACAAAGGTGTCCCCGGACCGGAGATAGGGAAGCCGCTTCCCTTCCTCCGCCGTCAGGTCCGTTTCCTCCTTCAGGGTGGCGATATCCGTCCCCCGCACCGTCCGGAAGACGAATTTGGTATTGAGCTGGGCGGTAATCGTCTCGTCCAGCAGAGTGGGGCGCTGGGTGGCCAAAATCAGAAACACCCCGTACTTCCGCCCCTCTTGGGCGATTTCCTTCAGGATGGACTTGGCCGGGGAATCCATCCCCTTCGGAGCGAAATTGTGGGCCTCGTCGGTGACCACGATGAAGGGCGGGAAAAAGGTGCCCTCCTCCCCGTTCATCCGGGCATCCCGATAATCCCGCCGCTTCCGGTACAGGGTGCCGGTGACGTAGGTGGAAAAAACCTGCAACACCCAGGCAGGCCCCTGGACCACCACCAGCTTCCTCTGCTCCAGGGCCCGCTCGATCGGCTGGATATCGCGCTGAAACAGTCCCGCCTTCTCCAGCCGGGACAGGCGCCACTGGACCCCTTTGACCGAAGCGAGGGGAAGACTGCCGTATTTCTGTAGCAGACCCAGCAGATCCCGAACTTTTTCCGCCTCCTCCGGCGTCAGTTC
>JAJYSD010000062.1 GCA_021793745.1 Bacillota bacterium | reverse complement strand
AAAGCAAGGAGACCCTCGATCGGTTCATCGATGCGATGATCCAGATCGCCCGGGAGGCGGAGGAGAGCCCGGAACGGGTCCAGGAAGCTCCCCATACCACGGTGGTGAAGCGCCTCGACGAGGTGACCGCCGCCCGGAAACCCGTATTGCGTTGGGAGAAAAGCGAAGCGGCCCGATGAACCTTTTTCGGTGAAACAACGGAGGGAAAGGGCTGAGGTCCGCCGGGATCTTCAGTCCGCCTGGGATCCGGGAAGCCGATGGTACCATCGGTTGACGGTAAGTTTCGAATCCCGTATAATAAAGTGAAAGTTTTCTGATGGGAATAACAGGTGAATAATGGAACTGCGCTCTTATCCAGAGTAGGCGGAGGGACTGGCCCGATGAAGCCCGGCAACCTTCTTGCCCTGGCAAGAAAGGTGCTAATTCCTGCAAAACGGTGAATCCGTTTTGAGAGATAAGAGAGGCGGGATGAAGCGGTTATCCACATGCCTCTCTGTCTTTCAGAGGGGCATTTTTCATGGCTTAAGTCGGATGGTGAAAAGGCGAGGAAAGAGTGCCCTGCCTCGTCCTCGGGGTTCAACGGCTCACGTCCTTTCAGGGGTCCGCTTCGCAGAAAAGCCCGAGGCGCTTCCTTCCCTGTCCGATTCCCTTCGAGAGGGTGGACCGAGCGGGACCTGCGGCGCTGGCGGGCTGTCGCCATAATTCCTGTTATCCGCATCGAAATACGCTGTAAAGGGTGAGTGGACATGAAGAGAGTCGGGATACCGGTACTGATCAGCGCGCTTTTGCTCGTCGCTCTTGTCGGTTGCAGCACCGATGCCGGGACCGGCAAGCCGCTGGAGGAGAACCGGCTGGTGATCGGGGTGACGGCCGGACCCCATGAACAAATCATGGAGAAGGTGAAAGAGGTGGCGGCCGAGGACGGGTTGGAGATTGACATCAAAGTGTTTAACGATTATCCGATGGTGAACATCGCCCTGGCCGAGGGGGAGCTCGACGTCAATTCCTTTCAGCATGAGCCCTACTTAGAGCAGGTGAAAAAGGACAAGAACCTGGATTTGGTCGCGATTGCCGATACCGTCAATTTCCCGATGGGGATCTATTCCAACCAAATCAAAGACGTCAAACAGCTGAAAAAGGGGGACAAAATCGGCCTGCCCAATGATCCGACCAACGGAGCGCGGGCGTTGCTCCTGTTTGAACGGGCCGGGCTGATCAAGCTGAAGGAAGGCGTCGGTGTCGATGCGACGGTGAACGACATCGCTGAAAACCCCCTGGATTTGGAACTGGTTGAACTGGAGGCGGCGCAGATTCCCCGCCAGCTGGATGAATTCGCCGCCGCCGCGATCAATACCAACTTTGCTGTGGAGCACGGCTTCCTGCCGTCCCGCGACGCCATCTTCATGGAGCCGGAGGATTCCCCCTGGGTCAATGTGTTGGCGGTGCGAACAGAGAACAAAGAGGATCCGGTCCTCGAGAAGCTGATCAACGCCTACCAATCCGAAGAGGTGAAGCAATTCGTCGAAGAGACCTTTAAAGGTTCTGTTGTTCCTTCCTGGTGATCGGTCCAGAACGCCGCTTTGTAAAGGGTGAGGATGATGATTCGGTTGGAAAATGTGTCAAAAACGTTTGTCACAAAAATGGGTCGAGTGGATGCATTGAAAAACGTCTCTCTGGAACTGAAAAAAGGAGAGATTTTCGGCGTGATCGGATACAGCGGTGCCGGGAAAAGCACGCTGATCCGCTGCATCAATTTGTTGGAACGCCCCACCTCCGGCAGGGTGGTATGGAATGGGGTGGATCTGAGCACCCTGTCGCCCAGGCAGCTGAGAGAAACCCGGCGGAAGATCGGGATGATTTTTCAGGGGTTTCATCTGTTAAAGACGGCGACGGTTTATGAGAATATGGCGATCCCCCTGAAACTGTCGGGGGTGCCGAAGGAGAAAATCCGGGAGCGGGTGGAGAAATATTTGGCGGTCGTGGGGCTGGAGGACAAAAGGGATGATTATCCGGGCCAGCTCTCGGGTGGACAAAAGCAGCGGGTGGCGATCGCCCGGGCGTTGGCCCATGAACCGGAGGTGCTTCTGTGCGACGAAGCGACGAGCGCCCTGGACCCGGAGACCACCGATGCGATTTTGGAACTGCTGCTAAAGATCAATGAAGAGTTCGGTATCACTATGCTCTTGATCACCCATGAAATGAATGTGATTCAAAAGGTTTGTGACCGCGTGGCGGTCATGGAGAAGGGGCAGATCGTCGAATCCGGTCCGGTGCTCCAGATCTTCACTTCACCGGCTCATGAGACGACAAGAAGATTTGTGAACAGCCTTTTCCAGATCGCGTTGCCCCGATCGCTGTCCCGGCGCGACGATTCCGGGCGGCTCGTCACCCTGTTCGTCCCGTCCTCCGTCGGAGAAACGTTTTGGACTCAGATCAGCAGAAGATTTGATGTGCTGCCCCGTCTCCTTTCGGGGGGGATCCTTCATCTCAAGGGGCAGACGCTGGGCCGGTGGGTGGTTCACTTCACCGGCGAGGAGGAAGAGGTCAACAAGGCGCTTCTCTTTTTGCAGGACCAGGGAGTCCGGATCGAAGGGGTGATGTTGCATGCAGAGCGCAATCGGCAGATTTCTTGATCAATGGGGGGACACCCTCTGGGAGGCCACGTTGCAGACGTTTCAAATGGTCGGAATCTCCCTGTTTTTCTCCGTGATCATCGGGTTGCCCATGGGTGTGCTGCTGGTGATGACGCGTCCGGGACGGATCGGATCCAATCCATTCCTCTACCAGACCTTGAATTTGATCATCAACACGATCCGTTCCATTCCCTTTATCATCCTTCTCTTCTTCATCCTGCCCTTCACGAAGTGGGTGGTGGGGACGACGATCGGGGTCAAAGGGGTGATCGTTCCCCTGGTTGTGTACACCGCTCCGTATATCGCCCGGTTGATGGAGCAGGCGCTGTTCGAGGTGGATCGCGGAGTGATCGAAGCCTATGAAGCGATGGGGATCCGGACCCGGGACATTATCTGGCATGTGATGATCCGGGAAGCGAGGCCTTCCATCGTTTTGGGTTTAACCATCGCCACCATCGGCCTGATCGGAGCGACAGCCATGGCCGGGCTGGTCGGTGGCGGCGGGTTGGGGGATTTGGCCTACCGCTTTGGCCATTTGCGTTATGAGGCGGAGGTCATGTATGTGACCGTGCTGCTGTTGATCCTTCTGGTTCAGGGGCTTCAGGTCCTGGGCAACCGGCTGGCGGATCGGTTGAAAAAGGATTCATGATTGGAAATCGACAGCCTGATGAAAAAAGACCTCACCATGAAGGGTGGGGCTTTTTTCTGGGGGTTGAGGGGCCGGCGCCGATGTTGACAGGTTCTTCAGAAGGATAATACGATTAAAAGTGACGCCCCGGAGGTCGCCGGGAAGACAGAAATTTTAAACGTTGTGAGGTCGACAGGGGTTTATCACACAAGGGCTCGGAGCGGGGAAGCTCTAGGCTCTTTCCCGTGATGAATGAGGAATCATTCAACACCGAGGGGATACGGGAGGTTAAACATGAAAGGGCAAACTGTGATCGTCACCGGAGGAAGCAGCGGGATCGGCAAGGGGATCGCCGCCCGGCTGTGCCAGGAGGGCGCCCATGTGGTGATTATCGGCCGGGATGAGGAAAAGCTGAACCGGGCGAAGGGGGAAATGGAGACCTTTGAGGGACAGGTGCTGACCGTACCGATGGATGTTCGCAATCCGGATCAGGTGGCGGAAATGGTGCGGAAGGCCAAGGAGACCTTCGGCCGCATCGACCATCTGGTTAACAATGCGGCGGGGAATTTTGTCGTTCATGCGGAGGATCTGTCCATCAACGGGTGGAATGCGGTGATCGATATCGTCCTGAACGGGACCTGGTATTGCTCCCAGGCGGTCGCGAAGGAATGGATTGCGTCCGGTGAAAAGGGATCCATTGTCAACATCGTGGCCACCTATGCCTGGACCGGCTGTGCGGGGGTGGTTCATTCCGCGGCGGCCAAGGCGGGCGTGCTGGCGATGAGTCAGACCCTGGCGGTGGAATGGGGCAAAAAGTACGGGATCCGCGTCAACTGCGTGGCGCCGGGGCCGATCGAAAATACCGGCGGCACGGAAAAGCTGATCCTCTCCGACGAGATGATGGAGCAGCTGTTGGATCACATCCCCCTCGGTCGGCTGGGGCGGGTGGAGGAGGTGGCCGACGTGGTGGCTTTCCTCCTTTCCGATCGGGCCGAGTATATCAACGGCGACTGCATCACCGTCGACGCCGGTCTGTGGCTGGCGGGGCGGCGCATGATCTAGGATGGGGGGCTGGATATGCGCGTACTGGTAACGGGCGGAACCGGTTTTGTCGGGAGGAATCTGCTTCACCACCTGCACGAACAGGGGTATGACATCACCCTGCTGCACCGGCCCGATTCCAAACTCATCGATCTGCCGAAGGGGATCCGTCGCGTCACCGGGGATTTGACCCGCCCCGAAACGATCCGGGATGTTTGTCGAGGCATCGATTGGGTTTTTCATGTGGCGGGGGACGTCACCTGGGGGCGCCGCCTGCGGAAGCGGATGTTTGCCAACAATCTGGAAGCCACGCGAAACCTCCTCGCCGAAGCGGAACGAAGCGATGTCAAACGCTTTATTTACACGAGTTCCGCGGCGGCCGTCGGTCTTCCCGATCGGGAGCCGGCGGACGAGACCTTCCCCTTCAACGGATACGAGCTGAACGTCGGCTACGCCATCGCCAAGCGGCAGGCGGAGGAAGCGGTTTTGGACCGGGCGGCGGAAGGGTTTCCTGCGGTCGTGGTCAATCCGACGGTCATCATCGGCATCCGCACCTATAGCTCTTCCTTTTTTGCAGCCGTGGCCAAGGGTCGGCTCACGATCGCCCCCGACAGCGGGGTGAATCTGGTCGATGTGGAGGACGTGGCCCGCGGGCATCTGCTGGCGGCGGAAAAGGGGAGGGTGGGGGAACGATACCTTTTGGGCGGAACCAATCTTTCCTTTCTCGAGGCCTTTCAACGAATCGCCGAGGCGGCGGGAAAACCGGGAAAAATCCGGCTTCTCCGGAGGCGGGTGGCCATCCCCCTTTCTCTGATGGCGGAGGCGGAGGCGCTGCTCAGCGGTCGGGAACCGGCCCTGGCATGGGATCTGGCCAAGCTGTGCGGAAGAAACTTGTATTATTCCTCCGAAAAGGCTGTGCGGGAACTGGGATACACCCCCACCCCCTTTGAGCAGACCGTGGAAAAGGTGGTGCGGTGGCTGAAGGAGCGGTGGAAGTCGTCGGCCCGCGGTTGAGGATCCCTCGATGTCCGGCTACAATGGGGATGGGACCTTGACAGGAAGTGGTGAGAGCGATTGACGGAGCAAGTGTGGCGCCTGCTCCGCACCGGGAAGAGAAGCGGTGCGGAAAACATGGCTATCGATGAAGCGATTCTCATCGCCGGGGGGGAGGGGAAGGTTCCGCCGACGATCCGCTTTTACGGATGGGAGCCCCCCACCCTCTCCATCGGATACTTTCAACGGGCGGCCCGGGAAGTCGATCTGGAACGACTGCGGGAGCGGGGCGTGGGATTGGTTCGGCGTCCTACCGGCGGTCGGGCCGTGTTGCACGATAAGGAGCTGACCTACAGTGTCATCGCGCCGGAAAATCTTCCGGGGATGCCGTCGTCGGTGATTCAATCGTACCGATTGATCAGCACGGGGCTGTTGGAGGGATTCCGCCGGCTCGGATTGTCGGCGGAGATGGTTTCCCTCGAGGAGCCGGCGGCACGAAACGGTTCCCCCGACTCCGCCGCCTGTTTCGATTCCCCCTCCTGGTATGAACTGGTGGTGGAGGGACGGAAGGTGGCCGGGAGCGCCCAAACCCGGCAGCGGGGGATGATTTTGCAGCACGGTTCCATCCTGCTCGATTTGGATGCTGATCTGCTGTTCGATGTGCTGAAATTTCCCTCGGAACGGGTCAAGGAAAGGATGAAGCGGACCTTTTTGGGCAAGGCGGTAGCGATCAATCAGCTTCGACCATCGCCGGTGTCCCTGGAGGAGGCGGAGAGGGCCTTTGCCGAGGGGTTTGTCCGGGGGCTGGACATCCGCCTCTTGGAAGGGGATCTGACCCCCTATGAACAGGAACTGGCCGAGGAACTGGTCCGAAATCGCTACGCCACCGATGAATGGAATATGAGGCGCTGAGGTGCGACTTGGCGGACATCCCCGGGGAGGATCCTCCCCGGGTTTTTGCGGGTGGAAGGAAAGCGCCGCATGGAGTTTGCTCTTGATCCGATGGACGATTCAGATTACGATAAAAATGTGAAAAAGTACTGCTCCTTTCTGAATGGAAATGTGAAGGAGGGTCTACCATGAGCCCGCTTGTTGTCGCAATCGGCGTACTTATCCTGTTTTTTCTGGGATATCGGTTTTATTCGAAGTATTTGGCCGACAAGGTATACCGGCTGGATCCCCGTTTTCGAACTCCGGCTCACGAGTTTCAAGATGGGGTGGATTATGTCCCTACCAACAAGTTTGTTCTCTGGGGGCACCATTTCAGCTCGGTGGCAGGAGCTGCGCCGATCGTCGGTCCGGCCATCGCGATGATCTGGGGCTGGGGGCCGGCGCTTTTGTGGGTGACCCTGGGAACCATTTTTTTTGCCGGAATGCACGACTTCGGCACGCTTTGGGCTTCGGTCCGCAATCGGGGTGAGTCGATCGGGTCGATCACCCGTACGGTGATCGGTTCTCGCGCCAAGAACCTGTTTTTGTTGATCATTTTTTTCCTGTTGGTGTTGGTGAACGCGGTGTTTGCCGTCACCATTGCCAATCTGTTTGATGCTTTTCCATCCAGTGTGCTGCCGTACTGGTTGCAGGTGCCGGTGGCCATCGCGGTGGGAATCTTGGTCTACAAGCGGGGAGCAGGGCTTTTTTGGCCGTCCATCATAGCCCTTATCCTCCTGTTCGCCTTTATTTTCGCCGGTGCGGCAGCCCCGGTCGAGCTGCCGGATGGGAA
>JAJYSD010000061.1 GCA_021793745.1 Bacillota bacterium | reverse complement strand
TCAATCCTTCACACAGGAAAAGGAAAACATGGAGTACTTCCGGCGGTTGAACCGGGACAACTACGACGCCTGGAGGGACGCAACCCGCAAGAGCGCCACCTTTCGCCCCTTCGTGGAGATGACCGGGGCGGCGGGCACCGCCATCCTGATCGGTTACGGGGCCTATCTCATCCAGCAGGGGGCGATCACCATCGGCGTGTTTGTCGCCTTCGCCTATTACCTCGGCAACTTTTGGGAACCCATCTCCCGGCTGGGGCAGGTGTACAACCAGCTCCTGATGGCGATGGCCTCCACCGAGCGGATCTTTGAATTCCTGGATCAGCGGCCCTCCGTTCCGGAGAAACAAGATGCCGCCGACCTGGAGGAGGTCCGGGGTCATATCCGCCTGGAGAAGGTGACCTTTTCCTACGACGGCCGGAGGAAAGCGTTGGACGGGATCGACCTGGAGATTCTGCCCGGGCAGACCGTCGCCCTGGTGGGACACACGGGATCGGGGAAAACGTCGATCGTCAATCTGATCTGCCGCTTCTACGACCCCGCCGAGGGATGCGTCACCCTCGACGGCCGAGATCTGCGGGATCTCCGCCTGGACAGCCTCCGACGCCGGGTCAGCATCGTCCTGCAGGATACCTTCATCTTCTCCGGAACCATCCTGGAGAATATCCGCTTCGGGCGCCCGGACGCCACCGACGAGGAAGTGCGGGCGGCGGCCGAGGCGGTGGGAGCCGACGCCTTTATCCGGGATTTGCCCAAGGGCTATGACACGGAGGTGGAAGAGCGGGGCAGCGTCTTGTCCGTCGGCCAGCGGCAGCTTCTCTCCTTTGCCCGGGCCCTGCTGGCGGATCCCAGGATTTTGATTCTCGATGAAGCCACCGCCAGCATCGATACGGAGACGGAACTGAAGATCCAACGGGGGATGAAACGGCTGCTTTCCGGTCGGACCGCCATCGTGATCGCCCACCGGCTGTCCACGATCCGGGATGCCGACAAGATCGTCGTTCTGGAGCGGGGGAAGGTGATCGAACAGGGGACCCACGAGGAATTGATGGCGCGGCGCGGGGAGTATTTCAACCTGGTCCGGTCCCAGTTCCGGGCGTTGGGGACGGGATGATGGTGTTCTCTTTTTTCGCGGTTGAACGGATTTTATGATCCGTGACATGCTTCCGAATTGGAATATGAGGGCCGTGCAGAGCGGGGCGGAGAGCTGTATCTCCCCCTGTGCCGGCCGGTCGAAGGCGTGGACAGCCTGTCGGTGACCGCGGGAATCCTCTACACCTCCAAGTGGCACATCTCCCAACGGCGGGAATTCACGCTTCCGCTGGGCGTGAAAAGAAAAGAAGAAGATGGCAGATCCGATCCCGAAGCGCTCAATTGACATCCCCTTTTATTTCCGCTACGCTGGAATATGGGTTTAGTAGCAGGTACTAAATCGGAAATCCGCCAGTGACTCGTTCCCCTTTAGACGAGCAGCTACATACAATAGGAAGGGAGATCGTGGACCATGACCAAATTGATGGAGGGCAAGCGCGTTTTGATCATGGGGGTGGCCAACAAGCGGAGCATCGCCTGGGCCATCGCCCGGAGCCTGCACAGCCACGGCGCGGAGCTGGCCTTCACCTACCAGGGCGAACGGCTGGAACGGCGGGTGAGGGAGTTGGTGGACGCGGAGATGCCCGGCTCTCCCCTGATTGAATGCGATGTCACTTCGGACGAACAAGTGCGTGCCGCCTTCGACAAGATCGGCGAAGTCTGGGGACGCCTCGACGGGCTGGTGCACTGTATCGCCTTCGCCAAGGCCGAGGATTTGGAAGTTCCCTTCGTGGAAACGTCCCGGGACGGCTATGCCCTGGCCCAGGATGTCAGCTCCTACTCCCTGGTGGCCTGCGCCCGTGCCGCCAAGCCCCTGATGAAGGAGGGCGGCAGCATCCTCACCCTGACCTACATGGGGTCGGAGCGGGTCATCCCCAACTACAACGTGATGGGTGTGGCCAAGGCGGCTCTGGAGGCCAGCGTTCGCTATCTGGCCCACGACCTGGGACCCGATGGGATCCGGGTCAATGCCATCTCCGCCGGTCCGATCCGCACCCTGGCGGCCAAGGGAGTCAAAGACTTCAACTCCGTATTGCACATCGTCGAAGAAAAGTCGCCTCTCCGCAAAACGACGGATCCCGCCGAAGTGGCGGATACCGCCCTGTTCCTGTCCAGCCCCCTTTCCCGAGGAATCACCGGTGAAGTGATTCATGTGGACGGCGGCTACAACATCATGGGGATGTGAGATTTGAAAATTCTCTTGAACTCCCCCATGAAATGTGATACGGTTATATGCGTCAATCTGAGTCAGTAGGATCCAAGATTCACTTAAAGGGTTGGGACCTCCGAGGACTAACCTTCCCCCGTGGTGAATGAGCAGATCCTAGCTTAAATTGGCTCAAACAGCAAATTTTTGCTAGGAAGGGGGCCGGAAGGATGGAATTTTCCACTTTCGGAAGGCATGTAGCGATGGATGCGTGGGGCGTCGATTACCATCTGCTCAACGACGTCTCCCAACTGAAACGGCACCTGGTAACGGCTGCCGAAAAGTGCGGCGCGACGGTGTTGTCGGTGCAGGCCAAAAAGTTTGAACCGCAGGGAGCCACCGTACTGGTTCTCCTCTCGGAAAGCCACCTATCGATTCACACCTATCCGGAAAAGGGATTTGCCGCACTCGACTGTTATACCTGTGGGTATACCGTTGATCCGATGTTGGCCATCCAATACCTGATGGATGTGCTGAAGCCGACACGGGCGTTTCCCAAGGTGCTTAGAAGAGGCGACGGTCCCATAGAGGTTATCCAACCTAAACTGCCGACAAGTGAAGTCGCCGTTTGAAGCTCGAGATTTCCGCCTCCGTTCCCGAAGAACGGAGGCTTCTTTAATTGGAAGAGAAGGTGTATGGGCGCTGGTTGGCATATCCCCCGGGATCCGATCCCGCCGCAAGTTCGCCCCGCACTTCGGCGATCCCCCGCCTACGGGGAGAGCCCGCTCGTCCATCCGGCCCCCGGCGGAACCCGTGCCGCCTTTATGCCGGCTTCGGCTGGACGCTACAAAAGTAGCAGCCAAAAGATCGGGCTTCCCCGATGATGAACAAAACATGAACTTTTAATCCGGTGAAGACATGTTTCGATTGACACCGCTTCCACAAAAAGATACTATTGGTTTAGAGGACGAACAAAGTGTAACTGGAAAATGCATTGACGGTTGTTCTGCGATCCTTTTTCCGGCATGTTTATCACCTTCCTTGAAAACGACCTTTTCAATTCCGAGGTGATGCTGTAAAAGGAAAAGGGGATGATGTACAAAAGGGATGTTAACCCGATGAAGGCATGTTGTGAAGGGCATCGCTGAAACAAGAGGTTGATATTAATTTAACAAGCGAACAAAGTGAAACTGGGTTGAAAGGAGAAATGGCAGTGAGCTATTTTCCCAACATCGACAAGATCGAATATGAAGGCCCCGATTCAACCAATCCCTTTGCTTTCAAATTTTATAACCCGGAGGAAAAAGTCGGCGACAAGACGATGAAGGAGATCCTCCGCTTCAGTGTTGCGTACTGGCACACATTTACCAATGAATTGTCCGATCCGTTCGGAACGGGTACGGCCCTTCGCCCCTGGGACAAATTTACCGGTATGGATCGGGCCAAGGCCCGGGTGGAAGCGGCCTTTGAATTCTTTGAAAAGATGGATGTTCCCTATTTTTGCTTCCACGATGTCGATATCGCCCCAGAAGGGAGCACCTTGCGGGAAACCAACAAAAACCTGGATACCATCGTCGCCATGATCAAGGATTACATGAAAGACAGCAAGACCAAGCTGCTGTGGAATACGGTCAACAATTTCACCCATCCGCGCTTTGTCCACGGTGCCGCCACTTCCAACAACGCCGATGTGTTCGCCTACGCCGCAGCCAAAGTGAAAAAAGGGCTGGAGGTCGCCAAGGAACTCGGGGCGGAGAACTATGTGTTCTGGGGCGGACGGGAAGGGTATGAAACCCTGCTCAACACGGACATGAAGTTGGAACTGGACAACCTGGCGCGTTTCTTGCACATGGCGGTGGATTATGCGAAGGAAATCGGCTTTGACGGTCAGTTTTTGATCGAACCCAAGCCCAAAGAGCCGACCACTCACCAGTACGATTTTGATGTGGCCAGCGGATATGCTTTCCTGCAGAAATACGATCTGGTGGATCATTTCAAATTTAATATCGAGGCGAACCACGCCACCCTTGCCGGCCACACCTTTGAGCACGAACTGCATTATGCGCGGATCCATGGCATGCTGGGATCGATCGACGCCAACCAGGGGCATCCGCTGTTGGGATGGGATACGGATGAATTTCCGACGGATTTGTATTCGGTAACCCTGGCCATGGTGGAAGTGTTGAAAAACGGCGGTCTGGGAAGGGGCGGCCTCAACTTTGACGCCAAGGTGCGCCGGGGATCCTTTGAACCGGAAGATCTGTTCATCGCGCATATCGCGGGGATGGACGCCTTTGCCGTGGGTTTGAAGGTGGCTCATCGGCTGTTGGAGGACGGGGTGCTGGATCAAGTTTTGGAGAGGCGCTACCGCAGCTTCACCGAAGGGATTGGCAAAGAGATCGTGGAGGGAAAAGCCGATTTTCACAAGCTGGAGCAATATGTGCTCGACCTGACGGAAATCCGAAATGAATCGGGAAGGACGGAAGAGATCAAAGCGACCATCAACCGGTACTTGTTGAACGCTTTTCAATAAGGCGTGAATGCGGGGGAGTTTGCCATGAAATACGTCATCGGGGTGGATCTGGGGACCAGCGCGGTCAAAATCTTGCTGGTCAACCAGCAGGGGCAAGTGGTCCGGGAAGTTTCCAAAACCTATCCGCTGATCCAGGAAAAAGCGGGATACAGCGAGCAAAATCCCGAAGATTGGGTAGATCAGACAGTCGCCGGACTGTCTGATCTCCTGAAATATGGCGATTGCCGTCCGGAGGACATCGAAGGCCTCAGCTTTTCCGGGCAAATGCACGGGCTCGTGCTGCTGGATGAAAACAATCAAGTGTTGCGAAATGCCATTCTTTGGAACGACACGCGCACGACCCGGGAATGTCGGGAGATTGATGAGAAGGTCGGGAGAGAACGCCTGCTTCAAATTGCCAAGAATCTGGCCCTGGAAGGATTTACGCTGCCCAAGATTCTCTGGGTGAAAAGGAACGAACCCGAGGTATACCGCAAAGTGAAAACCTTTGTGTTGCCCAAAGATTATGTGCGCTACCGGCTGACCGGACAATTGCACATGGAATATTCCGATGCGGCCGGCACCCTGTTGCTCGATATCACCGAGAAAAAATGGAGCGAGGAAATCTGCCGCCTGTTGGATATCCCCGTTGAACTCTGCCCGCCGCTTGTGGAATCCCATGAAGAAGTGGGAACGATCACCCCGGAAATCGCCAAAGCCACGGGTTTGTCCACCAAAACGCGCGTTTTTGCCGGCGGGGCGGACAACGCGTGCGGGGCGATCGGAGCGGGGATTTTGCAGGATGGAAAATCGATGGTCAGCATCGGCACATCCGGCGTGTTCCTGTCCTATGAAGCCGACGGGAACAAAAACTTTGGCGGGAAAGTGCATTACTTCAACCACGGCGCGCCCGACGCCTATTACACGATGGGGGTCACCCTGGCCGCCGGGTACAGTTTGTCGTGGTTTAAAGACGCCTTCGCCCAAAAGGCCGGATTTGATGAATTGTTGGCGGATGTGGCCCGGGTGCCGATCGGTTCCAACGGGTTGCTCTTTACCCCCTATATCGTCGGGGAAAGGACGCCGCATGCGGATGCGAACATTCGAGGCAGCTTTATCGGCATGGACAGTTCCCATCAGATGAAGCATTTTGTCCGTGCGGTTCTGGAGGGGATCACCTTTTCGCTCAATGAGTCGGTCGAGATTTTCCGCGAGCATGGCAAAAGGATCGACACCATCGTTTCGATCGGCGGAGGAGCCAAAAACGAAGCCTGGCTGCAAATGCAGGCGGACATTTTCAACGCCAGGATTGTCAAACTTTCCAGCGAACAGGGACCGGGGATGGGAGCCGCCATGCTGGCGGCCTATGGATGCGGCTGGTTTGACTCGCTCCAGGAATGCAGCGATCGGTTTTTGAGGGTGGATACAATTTACGATCCGATCGAGGAAAACGTCGAGAAATACCGAGGCCTGTTCCATTTGTACAGAGAGATCTATCCGGCGACGGCTGCGCTGAACAAAGCGCTGATGAAATATAGAGATTAGACGAATTTCGGTTTCAGGTGTTCTTTCGAAAAAGATGTAACCGTTTTAACCTCTGGAGTGGAGAGGAGGAAAGGGGCAAGATCCGTTGGGATCTTGCTCTTGAAAACGATGCGCAATCGCAGGAGTATCCTGTATGTTGCGGCCATTACGCTGGTTGCCACTTTGGGAGGGCTGCTCTTCGGATACGATACTGCGGTCATCTCGGGAGCGGAGCAGGCGATCGAAGTTTATTTGATTGACAGCCTGGATCTTGGATCGTTTGCCCACGGCATCACCGTCTCTTCCGCCTTGATCGGCTGTATTATCGGCGGAATCATCTCGGGGTTCTTTTCAAACCGAATCGGTAGGAAAAATACCCTGCTGCTGGCTGCCGTTTTGTTTATCCTGTCAGCCCTGGGGTCTGCCTATCCGGAATTTCTTTTTTTCAAGGCGGGGGAACCGACGTTTGGCGTATTGATGATGCTCAATGTGTACCGGATTCTGGGGGGAGTCGGTGTCGGGCTGGCGTCTGCGACGGCTCCCACCTATATCGGAGAAATCGCTCCCGCGCATATTCGCGGAAGGCTGGTTTCCTGGTATCAATTCGCCATCATCTTTGGGCAGCTGGTAGTATATGTCGTAAACTGGAGCATCGCCAACGGCCGTTCCTTTGAATGGATTGTCGACCGGGGCTGGCGATATATGTTTGCTTCAGAAGTCGTTCCTGCGCTTTTATTCTTCCTCTTGCTGTTCCTTGTTCCCGAAACTCCCCGCTTTCTGGTTTCCAGGGA
>JAJYSD010000060.1 GCA_021793745.1 Bacillota bacterium | reverse complement strand
TATCCCCTCCCACCACCCGGGCGCCCTGACGGGCAAGCTCCCGGGCGGAGGCGCGACCGATTCCCTTCGCACCGCCGGTGACGATCGCCACCCGGTCCTTCAACCGCATGGGTTGATCCCTCGCTTTCTCAGTGTGTTGGAAAAAGCCTCTGGATCCTAATTTGAAAATGATGCCAGTTGCATGCCAAGGTCTTTTCCGCGGAAATGCGCATATCCCTTTCCCCGTCAATCCGTCCGCTTCGCCCACAGGGCGGCGGCGCCGATCACACCCGCATCCGCCCCCAGCTCCGCCGGGCGGAGTTCAAAGGTATCCGCGAAGGACGGCATCAAGGAGTTTGAAAGCCGCTCCCGGAGGGGGGTGAAGAACATCTCCCCGGCACCGGCCACGCCGCCCCCGATCACAATCACCCGGGGGTTGAGCAAGTGAACGACATTGGCCAACCCGATGGCGAGATACCGAATCCCATCATCGATGATCCGGGAAGCGACCTCATCCCCTTCCCGGAAGGCGGCAAAGACGTGTTCCGCCCTTGGAAGGCTCCCTCCGCTCCATTCCCGGATCCGGCCGTCTCCATTTCGCAGCGCTTCCGCCGCCGCCCGGGCAAGCGCTGTCCCGGACGCCATCGCTTCGAGGCAGCCTCTGCGGCCGCAACCGCAGGGCGCTCCCTGGGGATCGACGATCATGTGTCCGATCTCTCCGGCGTAGGTGTCGGCACCCCGATACAACGCTCCGTCCAACACCACGCCCCCTCCGATACCGGTGCTGACTGTGATGTAGATCATCGGATCGGCCCCCCGACCGGCTCCCAGCAAATATTCCCCCCAGGCGGCGGCGTTGGCATCGTTTTCCACACAGACGGGAACTTGAAACCGATCCTCCAGCCGCTCTTTCAGCGGAATCCGCTCCCAGCCGGGGAGATTGGGCGGGGAGAGAACCACGCCGGAGCGGGAATCCAAGGGGCCCGGGCAAGCGATGCCGATCCCGTCCACGGCTTCCTCCCCCATCACGCGCTCGATCCCTTGACAGATCCGTTCGATCACCCTGTCGGGTCCCTCGGCAGCCCGGGTTTCCGTGCGAAAGCGACGGCTGACGGAGCCGTCGGGCTCCACCCGGGCGGCGGCGATTTTGGTTCCTCCCACATCCACGCCGATGCATCGGCCCATGATCAACGCCATGGCATCCCCTCCGAATCAAACCCCTGCGAATTTTCGCTCCACCGAGTATATACAATAAGCCTTCCCTTCAGGAAGGCTTGGGACCGCTGACAAACCTCGAAACCTGGAATCGGAAAGTGATTTTTCGCCGAGCGACTTGCCGCTGCATGGAGCCCGAGGCGAAAAATCGCTTCCCTTCCAACCCTTTGTCAACAACCCGAATCCTTCCCTTTCAGGAAGGCTTCGCCCGATCGGCATCATCGTTGACATTTCGTGCACAGGTGTGTTCCCCTTCCGGCCACCACCAGGCGCCGGATGGGATCCCCGCACCGGGGACAAGGCTCTCCCCGGCGTCCGTACACCTGGATCTGCAACTGAAACATGCCCATATCCCCGTTTCCGTCGACGTAGGTACGGACACTGGACCCTCCCGCTTCGATGGCCTTTTTCAGCGTAGAGCGAATGCTCCGGTACAGACGCTCCGACTCCTCATCGGACAGGGATTGGACCGGACGCTCGGGATGAAGTCCGGCGTCAAACAGCGCCTCGTCCACATAGATATTTCCCAAACCGCTCAGAAACTCTTGGTTGAGCAGAAGGGCCTTTAGCCGGGTGGTTCTGCCGGAGAGCCTCTTCCGAAAGCGCTCCAGGGTAAAATCGTCGGACAAGGGTTCCGGCCCCAGCTTGTTCAGCGGCGGATGCTGTTCCTCCTCTCCCCGGCGAAACAGGTGCATCGTCCCGAACTGGCGGACGTCCCGGTATCTCAGATCGGTCCCGTCCGTAAAGCGGAAGACGACATGGGTGTGCTTTTCCAACGGTTCCTTTCGGGGAAGAAGCCGATACCTCCCCTCCATACGCAGATGGGACACCAATACCCAGGGATCGAAAAAAATTTTGAGGAACTTCCCCCTCCGGCCCACCCCCTTCACCTCGGCCCCCCGAAGCCGCTGCACAAACAGAGCGACGTCGGAGGGCTCCTTGACGATTTTCGGCAGGAAAACGTCCACATCCTCCACGGTTTTTCCGACAATCAACCGCTGCAGGGTTCGTTTCACGGTTTCCACTTCAGGCAGTTCCGGCAATGACCCTTCCTCCTGTCACTTCGCTTCGTACCAGGTTTGTCCCGTGTGGATGTCCACCTTCAGGGGTACGGACAGCGGAACGGTCTGCTCCATCACGCTCCTCACCAGACTTTTCATCTCCTCCAGCTCCTCCTCCGGCACTTCGAAGATCAACTCGTCGTGGACCTGGAGGAGCATGCGGCTTTGCACGCGTCGCTTCTCCATCTCCTGGTCGAGGCGGACCATGGCCGACTTGATGATATCCGCTGCGGACCCCTGAATCGGGGTGTTCATCGCCGTCCGTTCAGCAAAGCTGCGACGGTTGTAATTGCGGGAGCGGATCTCCGGGAGGTACCGGCGCCGGTTGAGCATCGTGGTGACATATCCGTCCTTCCGCGCCTGCTCTACCACGCGATCCATATATTCCTTCACGCCGGGATAACTTTGAAAATAGCGCTCGATAAACTGCGCCGCCACCTTGCGGGGGATGTTCAGGTTCTGGGACAGTCCGTAATCGCTGATACCGTAGATGATCCCGAAATTGACCGCCTTGGCCTGCCGGCGCATGAGGGAAGTCACTTCATCTTCCGGGACGTCGAATACATCCATCGCCGTCTTCGTATGGATGTCCATATCTTCCCGGAACGCCTGCTTCAAGGATTCATCGCCGGAAAGATGGGCCAAAACCCGAAGTTCGATCTGGGAATAGTCGGCGGAAAGGATCTTCCATCCGGCCTCCGAGGGAACGAATACCTGCCGGATTCGCCGCCCTTCCTCCAGCCGGATCGGGATATTCTGCAGATTCGGTTCCGTGCTGCTGAGCCGCCCCGTTGCCGTGATGGCTTGGTTGAAACGGGTGTGAATCTTGCCGGACTTCGGATCGATCTCCTTGAGAAGCCCCTCCACATAGGTGGAGGTCAGCTTCACGATCTGCCGGTAATGGAGGATTTTCTCGACAATCTCGTGTTGCGGGGCCAGCTTCTCCAATACATCGGCGCTGGTGGAATAACCCGTCTTGGTCTTCTTCAGCACGGGCAGCCCCAGCTTGTCGTACAGGATCTCTCCCAATTGTTTCGGGGAATTGATGTTGAATTCCGTCCCCGCCAGTTCGTAGATCTCCCGGGTCAACGATTCGGCCTGCTCCTTCAGTTCCTCCCCCAGATCCAGCAGCCGATCCCGGTCCACCCGGACTCCTCGAAGCTCCATCTTGGCCAACACCCGGGAGAGGGGCAGCTCCAGCTCAAACAGCAGGGACTCCACACCGGCTTCTCGAACTTCCTCCCGGAGCAGGGGATCCAGGCGCTTCAGCGCCTCCGACTTGCGAGCCAGGTGCTTCGCCAACTGCTGTTCCTCGGGGAGGCGTCGCTTCGCCCCTTTTCCGTACACCTCCTCGTCCGGAGGGAGGGAACCGTCCATCTTTCGTTGGACCAAATCGCTCAGGCTGTGCCCCGATTCGGAGGGATCGAGCAAATAGGAAGCCAAGAGTGCGTCGAAGACCAACCCGTTGACGTCGAATCCCCGTCTTTCCAGGGCCACCCGGAACCCTTTCCCGTCATATACGATCTTTTCCCGGGCTTCGTCGGCCAAGAGCCGGCGAAGGGCTTCCCAGTCCCGAGCCGTGCGCCAGGGAACATACAGGTGCGTCTCCCCGTCGGAAAGGGCCAGGCCGATAACCTCCGCCCGGTGGTAATTTTCGCCGTCCATCTCCAGCCACAGGGAGAGGGAGGGGGTCTCTAAAAACTCGTTCCACCGGTCCCGGTCCTCCGGCTCCACAATGTGAACATCCAAATCCTTCGGTTTCCGGGGGGAATCGGATCCCCCCTCCTTGCCGCCGATCCGCTCCAGGAGGGACTTAAACTCCAGCTGTTCAAAGACGGAAGCGACACGGCTGCGGTCAAACCCCTCGTAGCGGGTCTCCTCCACGGTAAAATCGAGGGGAACGTCGCAGTAGATGGTGGCCAGCTCCTTGCTCATCCGTGCCTGCCGGCTGTGCTCCTTCACCCGCTCCCGCAGCTTTCCGGTCAATTCCTCGGTGCGGCTCAGCACCTCCTCGACGGAGCCGAAGCGGTGCAGAAGCTTGAGGGCCGTCTTCTCCCCCACCCCCGGAATCCCGGGAATATTGTCCGAGGCATCCCCCATCAGCCCCTTTAAATCGACGATCTGCGCAGGGGTCAATGGGTACTTTTGCCATACCGCCTCCCGGTCGTACCGTTCCCCCTCGGTCACTCCCTTCCGGGTAAGGAGCAGTGTCACCCGGTCCGTCACCAATTGCAGCAAATCCTTATCCCCGGTGACGATCAGGGTATGGAGCCCCTTTTCCTCGGCACCCTTGGCCAGCGTCCCGATGATATCGTCCGCCTCGTACCCCTCCGCCTCGAAATGGCGGATGCCGAAGGCGTCCAGCACCTCCCGGATCAGCGGCAGCTGCTCGGACAGCTCGGCGGGGGTTTTGTCACGCTTCCCCTTATATTCCTGATAGTCGCTGTGCCGAAAGGTAATCCGTCCGGCGTCGAAGGCCACCAGCATGTGGGTGGGCTTTTCCTCCTCCAACAGCTTCATCAGCATCGTGGTAAATCCGTATACCGCATTGGTGTGAACCCCCTTCCCATTGGTCAAAAGGGGGAGGGCGTAAAAGGCGCGAAAAGCGATACTGTTCCCGTCGATTAAAATCAATTTATCCATAGCGATCCTCCGTCCGAACCGGTTCATCATTTCCCACGAGACCGTTCCCGAATCAAGCCTATTGTATCATGTGGGCACTTCCGTATCCAGCGAGATCCCGCCGCCGGAAAGCAAAGAAAAACCCCCGGGTCTTTTCCCGGGGGAATCCTGCCGACAAGCGGCCGGCCCTTTGTCCTTTACGATCCACCCTCACCGGATGGCATGCGTCTCCGAATCGCCCGCCGTCGGCATGCGAAGGGCGGACGGACGACGGCACGTCAATCCTCGCCGCCGAAATCCCCAAACCAATCACCGGCCTCTTCAAAGACATCGCCCAGGTCTTCGACGGCCTCCGCCGCCTCCTCCATCAACTCGGAGAGAACCAGCCCGCCCAACACCCCGGCGGCCAATCCGCCGATGGCACCGCCGTAATGGGAAAACGCCTCGTGCGGATGGACATGACCGGACCGAAATCCGGAAAACCGTCCCGGGTTTTCCACCATTTCTCCGATCAGCTCCTGGAAATGCATGGCCAAAGCCGCTTCATCCTCGAGCAGCGTATTTTCCAGCAGAACTTCCCGTTTCAATTCCTTCTCCCCGCCGAAAAGGGTGCGAAGATCCACTTCCAGGAGCATCCGGATGCCGTTTTCCTCGAAGGCGGCCACGAATTCCAATTCTTCGATTCGCTCCCTCATGAAATCGGTGGGGAAAAACTCAAACTCCTGCACGTATCCGTCAAAGGAGCGGGAATCGTGCTTCTCTCGAAACCCGAGGCGACCCAGAGCCTTTAGTACGTTGTCCAGCCGCTCGGGCGGGAGGACCCGTAGGGGATCCCGATCGGAATGGTCCAGCCCGTCGGCGATATCCAGCCGGGTGACAAATTGGTATCGAACCGAATTTCCCGAGATGAGGAGATTATGAGGCAGCGTAAAGGTGAACGGAAGCACCTTTTTCTCCGAAGGAGCCACGTAAAAGGAATCGTGGAAGGAGGCCCTTTCAACGGTATGGGAGAACAGCCGCTCTTTCACCTGCACCTCCAGGACCAGGTCCACGTCGATCTTCCGAATATATTGTTCCACGTTTCCCCCTTCGACCAAGAGCTGCCCTTCCACCGTATCGCCCAGCCTGTATTCGTCCTTGTCCAGCACCAGATTGACCTGGGCGGAACCGACGCCCAGCTTGGCCAACACCCGTTTGAACATTTCCAACCTCCTTATAGATCTATTACAGATCCTATTATAATTTCGGATAATCTCCGTGCATAGCCCTCCATTCGCTCGTAGACAAGACTGTTTCTTTCGCACAGGGAAAACCCGCTTCCCCAATAGACGCGTCCGGTTCACCCGGCTCCCCAAACAAAAATCCTTTGCTTTTTGTTACTGTAAAACAGACCCTTTTTCGCTTTTTTGGAATTATTTGAAGGTGCTTTTTAGTACTATGTTGTATACCTCTTTATTCCCAAAAAGCGAAATGGAGGGGAGAAAGTGAAAAATCGGGGGCTGAACGTATCCATGGCCTTGGTGATGTTCCTCACCTGGGTCGCATGGCCCGGGGTAATGGATGCCAAACCCCAACAAGAGGAACACGGCTGGTTTGCGTTACTTTCAGGTGATCCCGATAAAGCGGCTGAGTTGGAAAGCAGGTTGAAGAATGGTGCCACACCGGAGGAATTGAACCTGCCTTCCGGAACAACGGAGAGTCAATCCTTCAGGACCTTAACCGAGCTAAAACAAGAGGATGCTCAAGCCAAGGACACTTACCCGGTCAAGGTGACTCCCCCCGTAAAAATCAACAACCAATGGGTGCCGCCGAGATTCACCTATGACTTCATCAGTAAAGGAGAATGCCTCGAAAGAGCGGAAAGCGGCCGTGATGAAGGATGGATTAAAAATCACTATGCCTGGTGTCGCAGCAAAATCGTAAGCTATGGTGAAATAAAGTGGAACCCTTTTCCAAGGGTTTACCAGATCAATTTCCGGATCACGGAAATCGGATACGGGACGAACTCGCAGGATCCAGAGAAGGAAGAGCGAGAGGTCCATTTCGATTATTATATTGACGATATCTACGTCAGCCACCCATCCCTCAATGGCACCAAACTGAAGGTCGACATTGACTGTCAAGCCTTGGTTCAGCCGGAAGATTGTAAAGAAAAGGGAGGGGCCGTTGAACGAACGATTGCTCAATG
>JAJYSD010000059.1 GCA_021793745.1 Bacillota bacterium | reverse complement strand
GCACGCCCTGGGTCAACCTCCAAAGGATCCCTCATCCGGGGAACGGCGCCGGGTAGCGCCGGACAGCCAGGAGAAGCAGGGCTAGGAGTCCACAATAACCGAAGAAGGGATAGACGTAATTGATAAAGGCGGGAAAACCGATCAGGGAGCAAAAGTAGCCGACGATAAAGATCAAACCGGTCACCGTCTTTGTGCGGAAAGGGAGCCATTGTTTCATATTGGCCGCCAGACCGTACACATTGCCGATCAATGTAGTGAAAATTTCCCCCCACATAACCGCGAGGAAAAAGTACTTCATCCCCTGTCCCAAGGTGGCGATCACCAGGGCAATGGGGATCTCCAGGTCGTAAATTTCCGGGGTCTTGAGGGTCAAGGCGAAATCGCTGGCCAATAGCATCACTCCGAGGCCCACCCCTCCCAAAAGGCCGCCGAGGCGCAGGGTCAACTCATCCCGGATTTCTCCCCCGATCGGAACCAACACCGCCTGGGACATGGCCAGGTTAAAGGCCACATAGGTAATGGCCGAAACCAACCAATTTCCGTCCGCCACCGGTTCCATCTGCAAAAAAGGGGCGATCCCGTCGCTGCGAAGCCCCTCAGCCGCCACCCACATCGTGAAAAAAAACATGCAGGGGACCACGAAGGAGTTGACCGACAAAATGCCCTCCATTCCGCGGATGATCACCAAATAAGCGATGGCCGACGAAAGCAGCACCCCCAGATGGAAGGACCCCCCCAATTGTTCCTTGAAGAGAGCGCCCGTTCCCGACATCATGGCCGTCGTCACGCCAAAAAGGACGATTCCGACAAAGACGTTCATCCACCGCCCCCATCGATCACCAAAGAGATAGTTGTTAAACTCCTCATAGGACTTGGCTTCCAGCCGTGCGCCCACCAGCATCATTCGCATCCCCAACCAGGAAAACAGCACGGTCACCACCAGAATCCCCCATACCCCGCCGAATCCGAACACGGTAAAAAACTGCGTGATCTCCTGCCCCGAGGCAAAGCCCGCCCCCACCACGGTACCAATATAGGTAAAGCCGATCCGACAGGCCGGGAACCACCGCTCCTTCACTTCCATACACCTCTTCCCGGGATACTCGTCCTCACAGGACTAGTGTATGGGGCGGGGGGAGCGAATAGAACTTGCCGCAACGCCTGCTACGCGAAAGGGGACCGGCTTGCGCCAGTCCCCTCGCATCTGCATCCCTTTAGCTTCCGCATTTTTTAATCGTTGGGGAAGAAGATCCCGCCGTCATTATCACCGCCCCGGTCTCCTCTGCGTCCTCCTTGATCCCCTTGGTCCCCTCGGTTATCACCCTGTTGATCGCCGCCCCAGCCGCCATCGTGACCGCCCGGATCACCGCCCGGGAATCCCGGGCCGCGATCATCGCCCTGATGATCTCCCTGGGGATCTCCCTGCGGATCGCCCGGTTGATCATCGGGGGGCTCTTCCGACTGCACCGAAATCGAAACGGTATTGGACGGCTTCGCTTCCTCATTGTTCTGGGTATCGATGGCGATCACGCGATAGTGATAGGTGCGTCCGCCAAAGACACCCGACAGGGGATCTCCGGGTCGGGGCACTTCGATGTTCCTGTCGGTAAACGCCCCTTCAGCTGTCTCGCCGATCGGTTGCCAGTTGGCCCCGTCTTCGGAGCGCTCCACCCGGTACTTGACCCGCTCATGATAGTCGGTCCACTTCAGCTCAATGGTACCGGCTCCAGCGTTGAAGCTGCCCTTCAGATCAGCCACCGGCTTCAGTTCGAAGGGCGGTTTGGGCTCTTCCACACCCGGCGGTTTTTCGAACTGACGGGCGGGAGTCCCCTCTAGAAACTGCGACATCACTTTTTGGAAGAGGGGGGCGGCATAGGTGCCTCCGCTCAATTCCACCAACTTGTTCTTGTCGCTTGACAGATTGTATACCGTCGCCGCCATCACATAGTCGGGAGTGTAGCCCACAAACCAGGCATCCTTGGATTCCTGGGTGGTTCCCGTCTTTCCGGCCACCGGGCGATCCGGCAAACGGGCCCGGGTTCCGGTCCCCTCCTCCACCACATTGCGGAGCATCCGGGTCATGTAATAGGCGGTTCTGGGCTGGAAAACCTGAACCTCCTGCAGCGCTTCCTCCGCTTCGTCGGTCAGCTCCAGTTCGGTGCCGTCCGCCTGCTCAATTTTGCGGATCGCATGGGCCCGGGTCGCTTTCCCGTTATTGGGAAAAACGGTGTAGGCCTGAGCCATCTCGATGGTGCTGGCCCCTTCGGTCAGCCCTCCCAGAGCCAGGGCGGCATACCCCTTGTCGTCGGGATCGCTCAATTTGATCCCCGCCTTTTCCGCAAAATTGAAGGCGTTCTCCAACTTCACCTTGTTGTGCAGCAGCCAGACGGTGGAGACGTTTAAGGATTGCTCCACCACATAGGAAAGCTCCACATCGCCATAGTAGCGCCCGGTGTAGTTTTGCGGCGTCCAGCCGTTAATCGAAAACTTTTCGTCGGGAATCGTGGCGTATTCGTTGATGTCCTCATTCAGCTCCATCGCCGGAGCATACACCGTGAGCGGCTTGATGGACGACCCGGGCTGATGTCCCTTTTTCTCCGCGGAGCGGATCATACTGCCGGGCCTATAGTGGCGTCCGCCGCCGATCGCCACCAGCTCCCCGGTGTCCGCCTTGATGATGGTCGCCCCGCCGTCCAGGTTTTCATGCCCCTGGTAGGTCTCGTCGTCCTTCAGGGCTTCATCGACGATCTTTTGGGCCTTCGGGTCCATAGCGGTGTAGATCTTCAGGCCCCCATCCAGCAATTCATCCTCCGGCAGGCCGTAGTTTTGCATGGCCTCTTCAATTACGTAAGCCTTGTAGGCCTCATATTCGTTATTTTTCAGATGCGCCTCGAGATACTCCTCCTTCACCCCGAGATCCATCGCCTGGTATTTCTCGACCTCTTCCTTGGAGATGATCGGATCCAGGCCGTCCTCATCCTTGCCCCGGGCCATGATCGCCAGGACGGTATCCCTCCGCGTCTTCGTCCTTTCCGGGTAGCGGAAGGGGTTGTACCCCTCCGGGGCCTGCGGCAGCCCGGCCAAAACGGCAATTTCGTGGGGCTCCAGTTTGTCCTTGCTGATATCCTTGTTGAAATAAACCTTCGCCGCCATCTTGACGCCCCGGACGTTATTCCCGAAGTAGATGTAGTTCAGATACGCTTCGAGAATTTGGTCCTTGGAGTATTTTCGCTCCAGGTTCAAGGCAGCCCCGATTTCCTTCAGCTTCCGGACGATATTTTTGTCCCGGTCCTCCAGGATGGCGTTCCGGGCCACCTGCATGGTGATGGTACCCCCGCCCTCCGCCGCGCCCATCTTGATGATGTTTTTGACGACGGCCCGCATCAGGGCGAAGTAGTCCACCCCGGAATGCTTGTAAAAGCGGGCATCCTCCACCTTGACGAAGGCGGTGACGAGGTCGGGGTTGGTCTTTTTCAGCTCCTCCATGGTGATGGGCTCCCGGTTGCTCGCTCCGATCCTTCCGACCAGATTGTTGTCCTGGTCGTAGATGGCGGAAGCGTATGCCATCTCCTCCAGTCTATCGAGATCAACCGTCTTCGCCGACATCACCACTGTCGAGCATCCGGCGATAATCAAAAGAAGGGATGTGATGATGACGAGAAAAAACCATTTTTTTGTAAAGAAGCGGCGTTTATTTCCGCCCTTTGCGCGGGAGCGGGAACCATACCGCTGCTTGCGCGACGGGAGAGAGCCCTGCCTTTCCCCCCGGGACGGGTAGGAAAAGGAATCCTCTCTCCGGCGATAATCGTCCATCTTCATAACCCCCTGCAAACGAATTCGGAACCGGATGTGCGAAACATTTTTTATATTTTCTCTCTATCCGTTTCAAACCGATCCATTTCAGAAGAAACAGTCCTTGATGATATAACGAAAAGTCCGATCCGCCGGTGAACAGGCATATTTTTCCCCGAGTATGGTATAGTGGGGACGAGGTGATTGCCATGAACAGGCGCGCTGCAGCCTTTGCTTGCCATATCACCGGCATCGCCGGCCTGCTGGCCTCCCTGCTGCTCTGGAAGGTGGAGGGACTGGCCGGTTTAACCCTCGGCCTGCTCGCCTCCCTCCTCTGGTTTGTACTGGGATGGCGATTCGGCAGACCCTCCTGACAAAAAGGCACTACTCTATTATAACGTAATTATAGTCCGAAAGGATTTCGTTTTGTCAACAAAGATGGCGCAACCGGTACATTTGGGGAGTTTTGTGTTGGCAGGGCGGGAAATCCCGGCAAATGGCGTTTTTTTTAGTTTAGAAAGGAACTCCAAATCCTATCCGTCCCGCCTCCCCCTTGGCAAAAGGTTTGGAAAAAAAGGGGCCGCGGAGTGTACGATCCAGCACACTCCCCGGCACCCTTTTCGCCGGCTGCCGGCTTACGGCAGCCGGAAGTTGCGGTTATCAAACCCGCCGGTGACGGGAATCACCGCCCCGGTGATGAAGTCGGCATCGGGATCCACTAGAAATCGAACCACCCGCGCGATATCTCCTCCGGTGCCCGGCCGGCCGACAGGATTGCGGTCATCCCTCTTGCCGCGGGCCGCCCCGATGGGTGCCTCCTTGTAGGGGTCCCGGATGTCCCCGGGGCTGATCATATTGACGGTGATCCCGTGCGGCGCCTCCTCCTCCGCCAGCGTCCTCGTAAAGGAGACCAAACCGGCTTTCGCCGCCGCATAGGCGGAGAATCCCGCCCACGGCGGAGCGCTCTCCACCTCGGGAAACCCGAAGGTGATAATCCGTCCGAATCCGCGACGCCGCATCAGGGGAATCACTTCCCGCACGCAGTAAAACACGCCCGACAAATTGCCGTCGATCATCTCCCTCCATTGCTGGTCCGTCAATTCCACCGCGGGAATGCGCCGGAACAAAAAGGGACCCGCCGTACAGACGAGGGCATCCACCCGCCCCCAACGATCCCGGATCTCTCCGGCCATCCGCCGCACATCCTCCAGCCGACCCACATCGCCCTGAAGCACCAGAACCTCCCTTCCCATTTTGCGAACTTCGCCGGCAAGTCGCTCCGCTGCCTCCCGGCTGTTACGGTAGTTGACGGCGATGTGAAATCCCGACTCGGCCAACACCCTCACCACTTGGGCACCCAAGCCGCGAATGCCCCCGGTCACCCAGGCCACGGATTCCACATTCCCACTCCTCCTCCGATTTTTTCGTATTCCATTTTATCGAATCAAACATCCTTTAAACAGCAAAAAACCCGTCCGAAGACGGGCGAAGTCAACGCTTTTCCACAGGTTCCAGGATCTTTTTGGCCATGTACAACAGGGTGTAGAAACCCAGGAGAATCCCCGGCAACAGGATTCCCGGACGGATCGGTTCCCGGAAGGAAATGGCGAGGATCAACATGGAAATGCAGGCGAGGGAAAGAATTTGCATCCACCGCCGCTTTTTCCACCAGCTGAGCAGAGCGGAAAATAGGGTGAGTCCGGTCATGAGTTGCCACTCCAGGATGGAGAAAAAGGGCCATTCCATCAAGGGCCATTCCGCCATGGATCATTCCTCCCTTACGCCTCAGTATGACCCATTCGGAAACGGCTGATACCTCGAAAATCCGGAGCGGCTTACCCCATCTTACCCTGATCGATCCGATCCCTTCTACCGGATCCGCTTGGGATTGTTCTCATCCTCCACAAAGAAGGATCGGATCACCGTCCGTTCAAAACCGCCTCCATCACGGGACTTTCCGCGGATATCGAGGGTGACATTGTAGATCCCCGGACGCGTGACCGAGGGGATCTTTCCTTTGAATACCCCCGCATCCGAGGCATCGGGTTGCAGGCGAGCTTCCAGCGGCTTCACCGGCATCCCGGCGGGGCCGCCTTTCGCCCCCGGCCCTACCACGCGGACTCGGACATCAAAGCTGTTCACATCCCAGAGCCGGGGGTTTTTCAGGCGGATTTGAAGGGGCACGCCCTTGTCTTTGGCCCGGGATTGATCCATCTGCACATCCAGGGTCCCTTCCCCGATAAAGGATACCGCCAGCAGATACGCCCCGTCATCCGGGCTAATCATGCGCACCTTCCACTCACCCGCCTCCGGCTGCGGGATCCGGTAGGCGTGGATTTTGGCCCCCTTCAGGATTTCCTTCTCCTCAGCGGCGAAGTATTCCGGGCTGTTCGGGGTATAGATGCGGCCATCGGGGGAGAGGAGCTCCGTTTTCACATCGGAGCGATGCGTCATGATTTGAAAGACCGCTTCGCCGCGACCCGCCTCGACAGCGACGGACTGCTCCACCCGTTGATCGGCGGCGAGGGTTCCTCCCCGTACCACCGACTCGCTTTGCTCCCCGGGGGCATCCATATCCGGACGCCGGTTCGGGCTCATCTCCCCTTCCCCCAGGGCGACGGTGCGGAGGGTGGATTCAATGCGGGGGAAGGCGGTGCTTCCCATTCGGATGTTGTCATGATCAAAATCCTCCGTAAACAGGTGATGGCCGTAGGGCAGCGATGTGCTCCACACGTTGACCAGTCCGTCGTTCTCCCCGTAGGAGGACAGGTAAGCTCCGCCCGTCCACAGGGCCGAGGGAAAAGGTCCCCAGCTGGTCCCGGCGGCGGTGTAATAGGCGTTTTTCCCCGCATTTTCGTGGCCATCCGTTACCGAACGGAAGTATTCCATATATCCCGTCTGGAGCACTTCGGTTCCCTCATCCCGGGCGCCCAAAAGCTCTGCCAGCCATCCCGCCCACCAGCTGTAGGCGAGATCGGCGAGATGAGAACCCCGGTGAGGCGATCCCAGGGTGACCACCCTGCCCACATGGGGCCAGGCTCCGTAATGGATGAGGGCGGCTTGACTGTCGATCCCGCCTTTGCTGTGGGCCACGATGTTGACGGGTTCCCCGAAGTGTTGTCGAATCTGGGTCAGGAGATCGGCCAGAAGTTGGCCGTTATCCCACATGCTCGCCCCCTCGCCGCCCGAATCATACAGCTCGACGAAGGCGGTCCGGTAGCCGTTATCATACGCCTTGGCATACATGTCATTGGGCCCGTGGTAGGAGGTCTCCCCC
>JAJYSD010000058.1 GCA_021793745.1 Bacillota bacterium | reverse complement strand
TTCCGATCTCCGGACCGAGGATGATCGAATGCACGTCGAACAGCTCGGTAACCCGCAAAAGGGTGGACACGTATTCCGAATCCGGCTTCGCCTCGTCCTCAAGGGACTCCTGGATGTGTCGAGCCAGATTGAGGAGGTACTTCTGTTCTCCCTGATTCACCGTTTTCTCCAGCTGTTCGCTGAGAATCAGGCTGAGGAGCATCAGGACCAGCGTAACCAGACCGATAATCGTCAGCCACAGTTTGCCGACGACGCTACGCCAAATCACTCCTTCGGCACCTCAAGCTTGTAGCCTACACCCCAGACGGTGGTGATCATCGCCGCCGCCGCCGGAGAAGCCTTGTTCAGTTTCTCCCGGAGCCGCTTGATATGGGTGTCGACGGTGCGAAGATCGCCAAAAAACTCGTACTGCCACACATCCCTGAGCAGCTCTTCCCGGGTAAACACCTTGGACGGCGAACGGGCCAGATAATGGAGCAGCTCATACTCCTTCGGCGTCAGCGCCACGGTTTTCCCGTCGGCCCGCACCTCGTGGGCATCGTGATCGATCGTCAAGTTGGGAAAGACAATCACATTTCGGGTCTCCGTATCGGTCGTCAAAAAGGCCGTCGCCGAGGAGCGACGCAAAACCGCCTTGACCCGATGGACCAGCTCCCGGGGGCTGAAGGGTTTCACCACGTAATCATCGGTGCCCACCTCAAACCCTTCCACCCGGTTCACCTCTTCTCCCCGGGCCGTCAGCATAATGATCGGCGTAGCCTTCTTGCTGCGGATCTCCCGGCATACATCCAAACCGTCCATTCCTGGGAGCATCAAATCGAGAATGATCAAATCATAGCTCTGGGAAAGGGCCATTCTCAAAGCCTTCTCTCCATCCTCCGCCTCATCGATTTGAAACCCTTCCCGCTCGAGATACAAGCGAAGCAGCCTGCGGATTCGATCCTCATCGTCGACAACCAGGATCCGTTTTTCCCTGTCCATGGTCTCACCTCACGGTAATGGTCCTTTATGCGTAAGAATGAAGACCGGCAAACACCAAATTGATTGCGATGAGATTAAACATGAGAATCACAAACCCGCCGACGGCCAACCAGGAAGACTTCAAACCGAGCCAGCCCCGGTTCAAGCGCAGATGCAGATAGGCCGTGTAAAAGAACCACGTAATCAAGGCCCACACTTCCTTCGGATCCCAACCCCAGAAGCGCCCCCAGGCATAATGGGCCCAGATCGAGGCAAAAACCAGCCCGCCCAGGGTGAAGATCGGAAAGCCGATGGCGATCGCCCGATAGGCGATTTCATCCACCATCTCCGGGTCAAGGTTTTTCACCATCGGGTGAAGGCATTCGCAGATCCGCTTCCGTGCCAATGCCCGAAATAGACCGTACAGGATGAGACCGGCGATGATTGACCAGAAGACCGTGTTCGTTTTGCTCGCCGCCTTCTCCCCCTTCATCCAGGAGGGGGCTTCAAACAGCGGGCGCTCCAGTCCCAAGAAGGGATCCATCTTCACCACTTCCCCCCCTGCCGGCCCGATCAGGGGAGGCAGCGAATACTCCTGCTGAATGGTCTCGCCATTTAACGGATGCTGGATGGCGGCCTCATAACCCAACCCCGCAAAGAGGAAGCTGACGAGAATATAGCCGACGAACATCACCACCAACACCAGCGTCAACTCCAAATAGCGGGCATGGGTGGAATTCCGCTGATTCCCGACGACCCGGATCAAATAGATCAACCCGGCGATGAAAGCGACCGCAAAGGCTCCTTCCCCGAGGGCCGCCAGCGTCACGTGGATGTGCAGCCAATGGCTCTGCAGGGCGGGAATCAGGGGGCGCACTTCCTTCGGGAAAACGGAGGCATAAGCCAACAGAATCACCGCCAGGGGAAGGACGAAGGCCCCCAGAGTGGGTGTGCGGTAAAGATAATAGATCAGGATAAAAGCCAATACGATGGCAAAGGCCAAAAACGCAGTAAACTCAAACATGCTGCTGGCGATGGAACGGCCGCCGATGAAAAAGCGGCTGATGATGAACATCACCTGGATGGCGGCACCGATTATGCTCAGTACGATGCCGGCTCTCCCCCACCGGCGAACATGATTGTCCTCACCGGATTTCCGCTTCCTTCCGATGACCGCAACAGCAAAGGCGACGGAGGCCAGCCCATACGCGACAAAGGTGAGAAGGAGCAAGTTCTCCATCCATGTATTCATCCGTTTTCCCTCCTACCGCTGGTCGGAAAAACAAGCCGAAGATCCGTCCCCTCTGCGGCCTGCTCCAGTTCTCGCCTGAACCCGAACCAGTTCTTGTTGGTATGGGCACCTAGATACAAGATGCCCTCCTTCCAACGAATCCAAACCCTGCGGTGCTGCCAGTAGAAACCGATGACCAGACCGATCACAAAGATCATCGCGCCGGAAAAGATAATCGGCGTTCCCTTCTGCTGGCGAACGATCAATCCCGACTGGTTGACGGTTTGTATCTTTGACAGCTTCATTTCGTACCGGTTATCCTTTTGAACCTCGTCCATGTTGGTACCGGCGATCACCCAGGATTTTTCCGGCTCCTTCAGCTCGGGCGTTTTCACCTCAAACACAAAAGCCGGCCGGTTGGGCTCCTCCGAAAGGGTGATCGGGCGGTTCTCTTCCATCGCAAAATCCGGAAAATACTCCAAAATGCGCACTTCGACGCCTCCGGAAAGCCGGTAGGGCTCTCGGAATTTGGGATTCTCGAGATCCACCGTAAAGCTGCCGATAGTTTTCCCTGTCTTCTTGTCCCGGACCGCTAAATCCAATCCCTTCAATTTGGTTTGAAAGTCGGATTGGAAAAGCTCAACGCCTTGATACTGGAGCGGATGGTTTACCCGAATCGTCTGGCGGTGCACCGGCTCCAATTCACCGGTCTCAGGATCCTTGGTGAATAACACCGCCTTTGTCTCATACTGTTTAATGACGGACTGTCCGCTTTCAGCCATATCCGGAGGCAGCTCCTCCGGATCGTAGAACACCACGGATGCCGCTTCATTTTTGACATAGTAGGGGGTCCGGGGAACCGGCTTGGTTTCCCCTTCCCGAACGAACACAAACTCGTTCAGGTAGAAACCCGGAACCCTGAGCAGCAGGATCCCGAGCAACAAGATGATCAGTCCGACGTGGTTGATGTAGGGTCCCCAGCGGCTGAACCGTCCCTTTTCCGCGAGAAGGGCCGATCCCTCCCGGCGAACATGGTATCGCTTCCGGGAAAGCCCTTCCGCCAGCCGGTCCATCAGGGCAATCCCTTCCTGCTCCGTCATCTCCTGCTGGGCGTGAATCCGCTGACGTGTGAGAAAGACGGGATCCTTCGTCACCCGTTGATTCTTCAGAGCCCGGTACAGGGGTAGCACCCGATCCAGGCTGCACACCACCAGGGAAACACCGATCATGGCGATCAGCAGGCGAAAGGGCCAGGAGGAATACAGATCGGACAAGCCCAGCTTATAATAGATCTCCCCCACCACTCCGTATTGCTGCGGATAATACACCTCGGGCCGGGCGGAAGGGATGTACTGCTCCTGGGGAAGAATCGTCCCTAAGATGGATACCGCCAAGGTAATGAGGATAAGGATTACCGCCACCTTGACCGAGGAAAAGAAATTCCAAACCTTGTCGATCAGCGCGCGATTCCGCGTCTGGGACCGCCGAGCCGCCCCCTCGTAGCGCATGTCCAGGGTCTGTTTTTGATTGTCCATCTCTTCCACGAGGGGTTTACCGCAGGACTCGCACAAAACCGTTCCGACGGGGTTGTTGTGTCCGCAATCGCATTTTGTGTTCTCCACCGCTTCGACCCCCGCTTCGTATGGTGCTCGGCATGCCCCCGATCGATGATCGGGACCTTCTTTAAGAATCATTACCTTTAAGAATCATTATATCTCAGGTGAAAAACGTGACTAAAATCTCATTTTGAAGATTGTTTGAAAGATCGGCGGAGGCGCTCCCTTTCCTCCCGGCTGAGTTCCCGAAACGTGCCCGGCGAAAGCCCCTCAAGGGTGACAAAGGCGAACCGCGTCCGAATCAAATGGCGGACCGGATGGCCCACCGCCTTGCACATCCGCCGAACCAACCGGTTTCGCCCTTCGTGGATGATGATCTCCAGCACGGTAAGTCCCTTTTCCCGCCGGATGCGTCGCACGTTGGCAGGGGCTGTCCATCCGTCCTCCAGCCGGATTCCCCTTCTCAGCCGCTCCAACGCCGCGTCGTCGGGATGTCCCTGCACCGTGGCGTGATAACACTTCTCCACCTCATACCGGGGATGCATCAGGAGATTCGCCAGCTCGCCATCGTTCGTCATGAGCAGCAACCCTTCGGTATCCCAGTCCAGCCGCCCCACCGGAAACACCCGCTCGGGAATCGCCCGAAAATAATCGGCCACAACCCGCCTTCCCCGGGGATCGGACATGCTGGTGATCACCCCTCGGGGCTTGTAAAAAGCAAAGAGCCGCTTCCGCTGCAGACGGATCGGCTTTCCCTGAACCTCAATCCGGTCCCTGTCCGGATCCACCTTCACCCCCAGGGTGGTAACCGTCTCCCCGTTGACCTTCACCAGCCCCTGAAGGATCAACTCCTCACTTTTTCGGCGGGAGGCCACCCCCGCCTGGGCGATGATCTTCTGCAGCCGCTCCATATTCTCACCCCATCCCCATCTTATCCGATCCCGATGCGGATCACAAATCAGGAGCCGAAGACCATCGTCACGATCAGCCAGGACGCCACAAAGCCGGCCATATCGGCCAACAGACCCACCTTCACCGCATACAGCGACCGGCGGATTCCCACCGCTCCAAAGTAAACGGTCAGCACGTACAGCGTGGTGTCGGTGCTCCCCTGCATCGTCGATACCAATCTGCCCAAATAGGAATCCGGACCGTGGGCGCGAAAAATGCTCTCCACAAAGGCAAGGGATCCGGCCCCCGAGATGGGGCGGAGCAGGGCCAGGGGAAACGACTCTTCGGGAAAATGGATCAAGGACAGGAGCGGCTGGAACAGCTTCAGGTAAAACTGCATCGCCCCCGTTTCCCGGAAGATGGAGACCGCCACCATCATTCCCACCAGATGAGGAATAATTTGCACCGCAGTGGGAAACCCCTCCTCGGACCCCTCCCCAAAACTTTCATATACCGGAACCGTGCGTAAATACGCGGCATAAAGAGGGATGAAGACGATGAGCGCCGGGATCATCAGTTTGGAAATCCAATTGATCCATTCCATTTCCTCACCCCTCCCGCATCGCATTTATTCCGCTCGACTCCGGAAATACCTGGACCGAAACCACCGGTCCAGCAGAATAGCCACCAGGCTGGAGATCATCGTGGCAAGCAAGGTGCTTCCGATGATCTCCGCCGGATCCGCCGAGCCGTATTTCATCCGAAGACCGATGATGGTTGTGGGAATCAGGGTGAAACCGGAGGTATTCAGGGCGAGCAGCGTACACATCGCCGGAGACGCGGTCTTCGGATCGGGATTCAGCTTCTGCAGCTCCTCCATCGCCTTGATGCCCATCGGGGTTGCGGCATTTCCCAGCCCGAACATGTTGGCGCTGATATTGCTCAAAATATAACCCATTGCCGGATGATCGGGGGGAACGGACGGGAACAAAAAGCGGACCGCGGGACGAAGCAGTCGGGCCAGCTTCTCCAATAAACCGGCGTCTTGAGCAATTCGCATCATTCCCATCCAAAAAACGAGAATGCTGATCAATCCGATACAGACCGCGACCGCTTCCTTCGCACCCGTGAGGGCCGCCTGGGTCACGAGGTCCACCCGTCCCTGGACCACAGCGGCCACCACGCCGCTCAGGATCATCCATAACCAGATATGATTAACCATCCCCGTCAACCCCCTCTGCCGAAAACATACTGCAGCACGGTAGACCAGTTTCGCCATACTGAAGGACTTTCCGCGAATTGGGTCAAGAGGGGCACGGTTCCGACCAACTCATCCTCCAGATAGACGCGGATATTGCCGACCCGTTTCCCCTCCTCTTCAATCTGATCCAAGGGATGGGTAACGACGGGCTCCAGTCGAATTTGATTCCTCTCATCCTTGCTCAGGGGATAGGCAAATCCCTCCGCCGCCACCGCCTGTAGCATCCGATCCTCATCCTCCGCCACCCGGGCCCAATCGAAGACTTGCCCCTTTTTCACCACCTGAACCGTGGAAAACTCCCGGTATCCAAACTCCAACAGGCGCATCGAATCGTTCCAATCGTCCGGGGCGTTCAAGGTGACACTCACCAGACGGCGTCCGTCCCGGTTTGCCGAAGAAACCAGCGTCCGCCGCGCCTGTTTGGTGTACCCGGTTTTTACGCCGTCCGCCCAGCGATAATAGCGGAGCATTTTGTTTTTGTTGTACCATTTGCGATGCCATGTCTCCCCCGGCCAGGGGACGGTTTTCACTTCCGTCGATACGATTTTTCGAAATGTGGAATTTCTCATCGCATAGGCGGTCAGCCGAGCCAGGTCGGCCGCAGTCGAGTAGTGATCGGGATGGTCCAACCCGTGGGGATTGGCGAAATGCGTGTTGGACAAGCCCAGGTATTCCGCCTTTTCATTCATCATATAAACAAATCCCTCCACCGATCCGCCCACATGTTCGGCGATCGCCACCGCCGCATCGTTTCCGGAACGGAGCATCAAACCGTAGAGGAGATGCTCCAGGGGAATTTTCTCTCCCGCTTTCAAATAAATGGACGATCCTTCAACCCCCTCCGCCCGGGAAGAGACCCGCACCCGGTCAGACAAGTTTCCATGTTCGATGGCCACAATCGCCGTCATGATCTTGGTCACGCTGGCAATGGGCATGCGGCGGTGGGCGTCCTTTTCATACAATAATCGGCCCGAGGCCACATCCAATAGCGCCGCTGACCGGGCGCTGACCTCCGGCCCGGGAGGAGAAGCCAACGCTTTCGTGTTGCCCAATAAAAGCGGAATCAGAAGTAAGACGACCGCGAAGCGAATCGATGTGAGATGCATCCATCCCCCACCCCAGCTTGTACTTTGTACACATGTATATGCCGGGCACGTCCGGTTATGAAAAAACAAAAACCGCCCTCCAT
>JAJYSD010000057.1 GCA_021793745.1 Bacillota bacterium | reverse complement strand
CCGGGAAATGGTGCGCCGCGGCGCCGAAACCTTTATTTTTACCGATATTTCAAGGGACGGAACCTTGTCCGGTCCCAATGTGGAGGCCATTCTCTCCCTGGCCCGGGCTTGCGGCAGACGGGTGATCGCCTCCGGCGGCGTTCGCGATGCGGAGGATTTGCTTCGGTTGGCCCGGCACGCCGGGGAGGGCGTTGCCGGAGCCGTGGTCGGTCGCGCCCTATATACCGGCGACTTGGAACTGGGTGAAGCCTTGAGGCGTCTATCGCGGGAGATGGGAGAGGAAGGCCGATGATTGCGAAACGGATCATTCCCTGTTTGGATGTGAAGGATGGCCGGGTGGTGAAGGGGGTTTCCTTCGTCAACCTGAGGGATGCCGGGAATCCGGTGGAACTGGCCGGGCTGTATGACCGGGAAGGGGCCGACGAGCTGGTCTTCCTGGATATTTCCGCTTCCCAGGAGGGAAGGGGGACGATGGTGGATATCGTCCAGGAAGCGGCCTCTGAGCTGAGCATTCCCTTCACGGTGGGCGGAGGGATTTCCTCCGTGGAGGACATGTTCCGGATTCTCCGGGCCGGTGCGGACAAGGTGTCGATCAACACCGCCGCCGTTCTCCGTCCGGAACTGGTGGAGGAGGGGGCGCGCCGTTTCGGCAGCCAATGCATCGTGGTGGCCATCGATGCCCGATGGGATCCCGGGCGAAACGACTGGGTCGTATACACCCACGGAGGCCGCCGATCCACCGATCGAAGGGCGGTGGACTGGGCGAAGGAAGTGGTGGAACGGGGAGCCGGGGAGATTCTGCTTACCAGCATGGATCGGGACGGACAAAAGAGCGGCTTTGACCTGGAGCTGACCCGCCGGGTCGCATCCAGCGTCGGCGTTCCGGTGATCGCTTCCGGCGGTGCCGGTTCCCGGGAGCATTTTTATGAGGTGTTTTCCTCCACCCCGGCGACGGCCGCTTTGGCGGCATCCCTCTTCCATTACCAGGAGTTGAGGATCGGCGACCTCAAATCCTACCTGAAGGGGAAGGGGGTGAATGTCCGTTGGCCCTGACCCTGGACCTTTCGCAGGTGCGCTTCGATGAGCGCGGATTGGTGCCGGCCATCGTCCAGGATGCCGTCAGCAAGGAAGTGCTGATGCTGGCCTACATGAACGAAGCGGCCCTGCGCAAAACCCTGGAGACCGGGGAAACCTGGTTTTGGAGCCGGTCCCGCCAGAAGCTGTGGCATAAGGGGGAAACATCGGGCCACACCCAGCGGGTTCTCTCCCTCTCCTTCGACTGCGACCGGGATGCGCTGCTGGTGAGGGTGATCCCCGCCGGTCCCGCCTGCCACCGGGGGACGATCAGCTGCTTCGATGAGGGGAATTCCCGGTCCGGGGATGCCGACGGCCATGACCGTTTCGCCATCTTGAGTCGGCTGGAATCGCTGATCGCTTCCCGGGAAGCAGAGCGGCCGGAGGGCTCCTATACCACCTATCTCTTTGAAAAGGGATTGGATAAAATCCTGAAAAAGGTGGGGGAGGAGGCGGCGGAGGTGATCATCGCCGCCAAAAACCGCTCTCCGGAGGAACTCCGCTACGAAGCGGCCGATCTGGTTTTTCATCTTTTGGTGCTTCTGCGGGAGGCGAAGCTTCCTCTGGATGAGGTGCTGGACGAGCTGTCCCGGCGGCACCGGGAGGGCTGAGGACGGTGGCGGCGACTTTTCGGGCACCCGGTTCGGGGTGCTCTTTTTGTTGATCGGCGTGGATGACCCTGAGTCTCGTTTCGCAGACCTTCCAGCCCCTTGCGGGTGTTTTGCGGTGCGGCGCCGACTTCGTGTAAAAACCGTACGCCCTTCGGCTTCCGCTATAGGGATCCGATCCGTACAATTGGTAAAACAGCCTTCGGATTCGCCGGGATTGTTCGGCGGATTCGCTGGCCAGCTGCAGGATGAGTTTTCTTTCCTCCAGCGTGCATTCCTCGGAAAGGCATTGGGTCAGGGCGAGCATCGTGGCGTTGACCCGCTGCAGACATTGGATCAGGTGTTCAGGAGAAGCCATCGGTGATCCCCCCTGCTGGAAATCCGTCGGTTCGGCAGGATGCGGGAGCCGGTCCGGCTTCCATCATCCAGCATCTCCGACGACTCACGAACATGTGTTCGATAACTATTTTATCGAAAGGGAGGATCTTTGTCCATTCAATTTTTTGTCGATTGTTGGATGATTCGGAAATCCGCGTCGGTGAAAATGCAAGGATCGAAGGGTGCAGGCGGAGGATGGTTGGGGGCCGGAATCGGTCGGTAAAATAAAAAACCCCACTTCCGGGGCTTTCGCTATTTTCCCTGTTTTCTTTTCCATTTTTTATATTCCTGATAACACGATTCGCAGAAGGTTTTCCCGTCCGTCCAATAAACCGGGAGCCCTTTGGGGATCTCCTGAAGGCATGCAACGCATTTATCAGCCATTCATTTTACTCCCTTCCAGTTTGCTTAAACGCTCCTTGAGAATCTCGGCCCATTTGAGACACGCTTCCTTTTGACCGCGTTTGAAGGCCCTTTCGGTCTCCCCGCCTCTTTCCGTATTGAAGGTTGTGGCCAGAAATTCCATATCTTCTATCGCTTCAAGGATGAGCCGCTTATACTCATTTGCTTCAGCCACCCAAGCACCCTCCCGTCTGTTTGACTATAATTTGACACAGGTTTCATCATTGATCAATACCCTTTGGGGAGCAATCAAAACCCACAATCCTTGCCAATTGAGATGGCGCCGGATGCTCCGGGGACCCTCGAAGGGTCGAAGGCCCGCTAGATGCGGATGGTTGTCCCGGGGGGATGGAGGGGCATATCATTGCGGTAGAAAATATGGTATACTTTTTATACCATACCACCGGCCAATCGGCCTGCGCCGGGTGGGGGGAAAATGAAAAAATCAGCAAAGAAACAGGCTCGTTCCAATAAGGTGGTCCGTTTTCGGACGGATGCCGGCTTCTTCTTTGAGCGGGCAATCCGTTCCCTGGACCGGCACAACTACGATAAGGCATTGAAATATTTTCGGATTGCGGCGGAGAAGGAACCGGACAATCCGATCAACCTTTGCAATCTGGCGGGGATCTTGTCCGAATTGGGCCGGTTCGAGGAATCGAACGAAGTGCTGGAGAGCGTCCTGACGGATGTGGATCCCCAGCTGTATGAGTGCTATTTTTACATGGCGAACAATGCGGCCAACATGGAGGATTTCGATCTGGCCGAGGAATATTTGCTCCGTTACCTGGAGGAGGACCCGGAAGGGGAGTTTGCGGAGGAAGCCAACGAGATGCTGCAGATGCTGGCCTATGAGTTGGGCCGGGAACCGCGGCAGCCGGATTACGGGGGCAAGTACGTCTGGATGAAGAAGCACGACGAGGCCCGCCGTCATCTGGAGGAAGGGCGCTTTCTGCAGGCGACCCGCGTGTTGGAGGAGCTGGTGGCGGAATACCCCGACTTTCTCGCCGCCCGCAACAATTTGTCCCTGGCCTATTACTACACCGGGCGACTCGACCAGGCGATTCAGGAGATCCAACGGGTGCTGGAGGCGGATCCCAACAACTTGCACGCCCTGTGCAACCAGGCGGTTTTGTACCAGCATATGGGGGAGATGGCGCAAAAAAAGCGCCTGATTGAGGCCCTGAAGAAATGGGTTCCGATGCATCTGGAACACATGTACAAGCTGGGGACGACGATGGGGATTCTGGGGGAGCACGAAGCGGCTTACCAGATGTTCCGCCGTCTGCTCAAGATGGAAGCCCAGCCGGAACCCAGCCTGTACCACTATGCGGCGGCGGCCGCCTTTAACACGGGGCGGACGGCGGAGGCCGAGAAGTACTGGAAGCGGGCGATGGAGGCGGATCCGGAATCCGAGGTGCCTCGCTTTTATCTGAACCACTGCAAGCAGTGGAGCTGCGAGGAAAACCGCCGGGCAACCACCGTCAGCTACCACTACCAACTGCCCTTTGAAATGCAGTTCCGCCAGTTGGCTCCCCAGGGGCAGGCTTCCGCGGAGCAAATCAAGCGAAACCCCTTGATCCGCTCCTCCTTTTTCTGGGCGCTGAATCACGGGGATCGGGAGACGAAACTCCAGGTCATCAAGCTGTTTGCGTGGATTGCCGATGAAGAAGTGGAACAGGTGCTGCGCCAGTTCGTGATGAAGCCGGAGGAAGAGGATGAGCTGAAGAAGATGGCCCTGCTCGTGTTGAGGCACATGGGTGCCGAGGAGCCCTACCGGGCTAGGATCGGCGGGCGCGAGGTGGAAATCCGTTCTCCGTCCGGGGAGCCGACCCTGTCCCCCTGGATGGAACGGTGGAAACGGGTCCTGGAATGTTGTCTGGACGGGATGCGGGGTCGGTACGATGCGGTCCAGATCAAGGATGCCCAAACCCTGTGGGCCCAGTACCTCGTCCACTGCAAAGCCGATCCCCCGACGGTCCGCAAAGTGGAGGGATGGGCCGCCGCCCTGGAGTATGTGGTGGCCAAGATGCACGGCCTTTGCCTCACCCAGGTGGACGCGGCCCGAAAATATCGGGTGGCCGCCGCCACCGTGGGCCGACATGCCCGGGAATTGGAACGAGTTTGCGGCCTCTTGCCCAACGAGCCGGAACAAACCTGATACCATCGAATCCGAGGAGGAGCAGGAGATGAAGCAGCTGGACGCCGAATCCTTCGCATCTTTTATTTCATCCGGGAGCAAGGTAGTCCAATTTACCGCCGACTGGTGCATCGACTGCAAACGAGTGGCTCCCCTGTTGCCGGAGTTGGAGGAGCGATTTGCCGATCGCTTTCAGTTCGGTCAGTTGGATGTCGATGCGTTTCGGAGCATCGCTGAAGAGCATCAGGTGAAGGGGATCCCCACCTTTATCGTCTTCAAAGACGGGGAGGAAACGGGGCGGCTCCCCAGCCGAGACGCCAAAACGGGCGAACAGATCGCGACGTTTTTGGAGCAAATGGCCGAGTGAATCCGGTATCGGGTTCTTTTTCTTTGGCCGGTTAGAAACCATAGGGCCTTGGGTATCTATACTATTGGGAACAGAGGTTGATCCGCAATGGATTGCCAAAGGGAGGGTGTCAATTGACGGAGCAAAAAGTGTACGACGTCATCATCATCGGAGCGGGACCTGCCGGAATGACCGCAGCCGTCTACGCCGCACGAGCCAACCTGGATACCCTCATGCTGGAACGGGGTGTGCCCGGGGGACAGATGGCCAATACCGAGGAAATCGAGAACTATCCCGGCTTTGATCATATCCTGGGGCCGGATCTGGCCAATAAGATGCTGGAGCATGCCAAGAAATTCGGGGCACAGTACCAGTTTGGCGAAGTGAAGCAGATTGTCGACGGTACACCCTACAAAAAAGTGGTGACCGGTAAGGAAACCTATCTCGCCAAGGCGGTGATCATCGCCTCCGGTGCGGAACACCGGAAGCTGGGTGTTCCCGGGGAAGAGGAGCTGGCCGGGCGGGGCGTCTCCTACTGTGCTGTCTGCGACGGGGCCTTCTTCCGCGACAAGGAATTGGTCGTCGTCGGCGGCGGGGACTCCGCCGTCGAAGAGGGCGTCTTCCTCACCAAATTTGCTTCCAAAGTGACGATCATTCACCGGCGCGATCAGTTGCGCGCCCAGAAGATCCTGCAGGAACGGGCCTTCAAAAACGAAAAGGTCGAGTTCATTTGGGACACCGTCGTGGAAGAGATTCTGGGGGACGAAGCCGTCCGCGGTGTGAAGCTGTACAACCGCAAGACGGGAGAGCGGCGGGAGTTTCCCTGCGATGGCGTCTTCATCTACATCGGGACGGATCCCTTGACCGATTGGGTCCGCGACCTGGGGATCACGAATGATGAAGGATACATTGAGACGGACGAGCGGATGCGCACCCGGCTGAAGGGCATCTTCGCCGCCGGAGACGTCCGCGAGAAAAACCTGCGCCAGGTGGTTACCGCCACCAGTGACGGCAGCATCGCCGCCATGGAGGCCCAGCAATACATCGAGGAATTGAACGAGGCCTTGGCCAAGGAGAAGGAAGAGGTCAACAGCGTCTGATTTCCCCATCGGGGCACCGACGATCCGTCGGTGCCTTTTAAGTTTCATGACCCCTTTTTGAAAAGCGAAGGGACTCAATTGTTCCTTTTCGGCGGAGGTGGTATGATAAACAGGGGTGAAAACCGATGCAACGGGTGGTGAACTGCATTTTGCGCGACAGGGATCGCGTGTTACTTTTGAAAAAACCGCGACGTGGCTGGTGGGTGGCCCCCGGTGGAAAGATGAAGCCGACGGAATCGATCATGGATACGCTCCTCCGTGAGTATGAGGAGGAAACCGGACTCCAGCTGGAAAATGCCCGCCTGTGCGGCGTGTTCACCATGTGCGTGGAGGATGAGGGGCGACTGGTCAAGGAGTGGATGCTGTTCACCTTTTTCTCCGACCGGTACAAGGGGACGCCCCTGGAAAAGTCGGAAGAGGGGATCCTGGCCTGGCATCCGGTGTCCTCCTTATCCCGGCTTCCCGCCGCTGCCGGCGACCGGATGTTTTGGGAGCGGATCGCCTTGCGGCAGGAATTTTTGGTGGGGCGGTTTGTGTATTCTTCGGAGGAGGAGTTGTTGCGACACACGTTAAGCAGCCTCTCCGGAACCGAGGAAATCCAATCTTGACAGATCTGGCAGGAGAAATCATTGAATGCGGAGGATCGAGGGGAATGGAGAAACGATGCATCGGTGTGGATCTCGGCGGGACCAATATTAAAGTCGGTGTGGTGGATCCATCGGGCAACCTGCTGTACAAGGCGGAACGCCCCACCGGAGCCGAGGACGGCGTCGACGCAGTGATCGCCCGGATCACATCCAGCGCCCGGGAAGCGGCGGAAGCATCGGGCACCTCCTGGAATCAGATCGCCGGCATCGGGGTGGGTTTGCCCGGGTTTCTGGACATTTCCCGGGGAGTTGTCAAGCGGTTGACCAATCTGCCCTGGGAAAATGTCCCCATCCGGGAGCTGCTGGAGAAGGCCTGGAATCGTCCGGTGATGATCGATAATGACGCCAACGTGGCCGCCCTCGGTGAAGCCTGGAGCGGTGCAGGAACGGGGGTTTCCGA
>JAJYSD010000056.1 GCA_021793745.1 Bacillota bacterium | reverse complement strand
TAGCCGGCTTCCTACAGAAGTTGCTTGGCCTTATCGGGATCATAGGGATAAGCATCTTCCAGCTTCTCATTGTATGCCCAGCTCGCCTTCGGCATGTGCTGGTTGAGTACGGAGCCGTGCCCTTTCAGCAGTCCATCCACCAGGGCCTGGCGGTTGATGCCGTAGGTGATCGCCTGGCGCAGCTTTTTATCCTTCAACTTGGGGTTGTTCACTTTGAATCCCAGATACTGATAGCCGAAATATTGCGTTTCTTTGATTTCAATGTGTTCCATCGCTTCAATCGTCTCAAATTCGGCGGGGGAAATGTTCGACAAGAAATCGATCTCCCCGTTTTGCAGCGCGGCGATGGCCACGTCCTGGGAAATCACCTTCCAGATGATCTGGTCCAGATACGGCTTGCCCTCCACATAATAGTCGGGGTTCTTCTCCAGGACCACATACTCGTTGGGCTTGATCTCCTTAAATTTGAAGGGACCGCTGCCGATCGGGTTTTTCTTGGTGGCTTCATGGTTCGGCATCTCCTTTACCGGAACCCCTTCGTATACGTGTTTCGGAATCGGGTGATCCCATAGGTTATCCAAAGCGTTAGCCTGGGCATGCTCGAACTCCACCTTCACCGTATGGTCATCCACCTTGGTGAGGCCGGAAATGGTTTTGGCCTTTCCTTCGTGCTTTTCCTGAGCGCCCTTGATCATCTCCACCATGTAGTAGCGAGGGCCGCTGTAATCCGGATCGGCGATCGTCTCCCAGGTGAAGATCAGATCGTCCGCCGTGATCGGCTCTCCATCGTGCCACTTGGCATTCTTGCGCAAATGGATGGTCAGCACTTTTCCGTCATCGGAAAATTCCCATTTCTCCGCCAGGATCGGCACATTGAGTTGAAGCTTGTCGTCATAGGCCCACAGGTCATCAAAGGCGTAATCCATGGCATACCAGTCGTACTGGTCCTCGTAGAAAATCGGATTGAAGACCCCCTTCGGAGCGCTGAACATCGACAAGGTCACGGTTCCCCCCGGAACCGGCTCGCCGGCGGACTCGCCGCTCGAATGGTCCGCCTGCTGGCCGCATGCGGCGAGGAAGGCGGACAACGACAACACGAAAATCATAGCGATAAGAAAGGACTTTCTTTTCATCGGACAGACCCCCTTGATCAAATTTTCCGCCGTCAGCGTGCATCCCTTCGGCGTCCTCCCCTAGGCATCCCCCCTTTCACAGCTTGGTGACGCGCCAAACCGGTGTCGTCAACGCCTCTCCCTCATTCCCCGTACAAGTGGCAAGCCACATAATGCTCCCGGCCGAGGTGGATCAATTCGGGGCGCTCCTGCCGGCACCGGTCAAAAGCCTTGGGACAACGCGGGTGAAACGCGCATCCCGCCGGTGGATTCGCCGGGCTGGGGACATTGCCGCTCAATACGATCCGCTCCCGTTTATGCCGGGGATTGGGCACCGGCACGGCGGACAAGAGCGCCTCCGTATAGGGATGAGCCGGGTGGCCGTAAAGCTCCTTTTTGGGAGCCACCTCCACCATCCGCCCCAGATACATCACACCCACCCGGTCGGAAATATGTTTGACCACGCTCAAATCGTGGGCGATGAAGATGTAGGTCAGCCCGAACTGCTCCTGCAAATCCTCCATCAGATTCAAAATTTGCGACTGGATCGATACATCCAGCGCCGAGACGGGCTCGTCGGCGATGATCAGCTTCGGTCGCAGGGAGAGGGCCCGGGCGATCCCGATCCGCTGCCGCTGTCCCCCGGAAAACTCATGGGGATAGCGCTGAAGGTAGGCGGAATCCAGCCCCACCGTCTCCATCATCTCCCGCACCTTTTCCCGGCGCTCCGCTTTGGTATACAGGCCGTGCACCCTCAACGGCTCCTCGATCAGCTCCCCCGCCGTCATCGTCGGATTGAGGGAAGCAAAGGGATCCTGGAACACCATCTGCAAATCCCGGCGCACCTTGCGCATGGCCCGTCGGGAAAGCTGAGCGATATCCCGCCCCTCAAACAGGACTTGGCCGCCGGTCGGCTCCAACAGCCGCAAAATCGTGCGTCCGGTGGTCGACTTCCCGCAGCCGGACTCGCCGACGAGACCAAAGGTCTCCCCCTGTTTGATGGAAAAACTGACCTGATCGACGGCTTTGACATGGCCGACCACCCGTCGCAAAAGCCCGCCCCGGATGGGAAAATACTTCGAGAGTTTTTTGACTTCCAATACGGTCTCGCTCATCCCTCGCCCCCCTCTCCGGGTTCGTGGAGGAAACAGCGGACGCGGTGGCCCGGAGCGATCTCCCGAAGCTCCGGTTCCGCCACGAGGCAGCGTTCCCAGGCCTTTTCACAGCGGGGTGCGAACTTGCATCCCTGGGCCCATTCGTCCGGTGAAGGAACATTTCCGCGAATCGAGTATAGGCGCTCCTGCTCCCCTTCCAGGCTGGGGACGGACTTCAACAATCCCTCCGTATAAGGATGGGCCGGCTGTTCAAACAGGCGGAGGACATCCGCCTCCTCCACCACCCGTCCGGCGTACATCACCACGACCCGGTCCGCCATCTCGGCCACAACGCCCAAATCGTGGGTGATCAGCAGGATCGAGGTGTCGAACTTTTCCTTTAAACCGCGCATCAGATCCAGGATTTGGGCCTGAATCGTCACATCCAGGGCCGTCGTCGGCTCGTCGGCGATGAGCAACTTGGGATTGCAGGCCATCGCCATGGCGATCATCGCCCGCTGGCGCATGCCCCCGGACAATTGGTGCGGATACTCGTCGACGATCTCCTCGGCCCGCGCAAACCCGACCAATTTCAAAAACTCCGTCGTCCGAAGGCGAGCCTCCTTCCTGTCCAATCCCTGATGGAGGATCAGACTTTCGGCGATCTGGTCACCGATCGTCATCACCGGATTCAGGGAGGTCATCGGCTCCTGGAAAATCATCGAAATCTCATTCCCGCGGATCCGGACCATCTCCTCCTCCGACAGATCCCGGAGATCTCTGCCGTCAAAGAGAATTTCCCCTTCGACAATCTTTCCGCGTTCGGGAAGCAACTTCAAAATGGAAAAGGATGTGATACTCTTCCCGCAACCGGATTCCCCCACCAATGCCATCGTCTCTTTTCGCCTCACCTCGAGGTCGATCCCATCGACCGCCGGGACCGCTCCGTCATCCTGAAAAAAATACGTTTTAAGATTCCGAATTTGAAGCAGCGATTCAGACAAGGTCTACCCTCCCCACCGGCAGGATCATTGCATCAAGAATAGTACGCCAATAATGAAAATCAGACAGTTCTAGCATTAATTTATTCGCCTTCCCCGTCTGAAAGCCCTGCTTTAATTCCGCCTTTTGTCATAACCTTCCGCAAAAAGAAAAAAGACGGGGCTCTGCAGCCGCCGTCTCCGGACACGATCACTCTTGATTCACCCAGTTGTAAAAGGTAAAGGAGGAATGGCTGGGTTTGCGCTCCTCCCCCTGGTAGAGCACCCCCTTTTTCCGGAACCGCCGGGAATACTCCGCTGCCTCCTCGGCATTCCGGATGCGGTTTCGTTGCCATTCCAACAGGATTCGATCGATGTATCGAAAGCTGACCTTTCCCGAGAATACCGCCTCCCGCAGGGCCGCCTGGATCAGTTCCTCGGAGTAGCCATCCTGATCCACCCACTGGGTCAGCATCTCGCACTCCATCGGTGACAAGGGGCGTCCAAACTCCTCTTCAAAACGGCGAAACAGCTGTTGATAAACCGCTTCCTCCTCGTCCCCCGCAGGGGAGCCCACCCGGCGGTCCAAAAAGGAAGCGGCCAACTGCTGCAACAGCGGAGAGAGGTTGTACCGTTCGGAGCGCAGACCCGCCCAATCGGTTTCCTCCTCGATTTTGAGAAAACCGCCGCGGACCAGGGATTGCAGCCAGGAGACGATTTGATCCGCGGGAACGCTCATCCGTTCTTCCAGTTCGCTCACGGTCGGAAAGGACTTCCCTTCCTTCTCCTGAAACACCATCAGGTGCAGGAGAAGCATCACTTGTCCCTCCGACAAGCCCAATCGCTTGTACTCGGAAAACAATACCGTGGGCAGGGCGATCGACCCCTCCTGCAACAGGTGAACCAATGCAGCGTGCGGTGACCCTTTTCGTTCCATGTCCACCCACCTCATCCCTACTATACCAGCGAAGGGCGAGAAAAAACAGTCTTGAAAAACAAAAAGCATCGGTTCAGCACCGATGCATAAACCCTCACGGGTAAAGGCGGTTCATCATCCTAGGGAAGGGGATCGTTTCCCGGACATGATCCAATCCGCAAATCCAGGCCACCGTCCGCTCCAGTCCCAGTCCGAAACCGGAATGGGGAACGGTGCCGTACCGCCGCAGGTCCAAATACCACTCATAGGCATCCCGGGGGAGTTGATGTTCCGCAAACCGCTGCTCGAGGAGCTTCGGATCGTCGATGCGTTGACTGCCGCCGATAATCTCGCCGTATCCCTCCGGCGCGATCAGATCCGCACACAGAACCACCTCGGGCCGCGACGGATCCGGCTTCATATAGAAAGCCTTCACCTTGGCCGGATAGTGGGTGATGAATACCGGTTTCTCAAAGCTTTCGGCGATCTTCGTCTCATGGGGTGCACCGAAATCCTCGCCCCATTCAAAGGGCATCCCTTCCCGGTTCAAAAGCTCCACCGCTTCATCGTAGGTGATCCGGGGGAACGGCGGCTTCACCCGTTCCAGGGGCGTGATGTCCCGGTCGATCGCCTTGAGCTCCTCTTGGCACGACTCCAGCACGTGCTGCACCACGTGGCTCACCAATTGCTCCTGGATGCGCAAACTTTCATCATGCTCCGTGAAGGCCATCTCGGGTTCAACCATCCAAAACTCGGTCAGATGGCGACGCGTCTTGGACTTTTCCGCCCGGAAGGTGGGCCCGAAGGAATAAACCCGTCCCAGCGCCATCGCCGCCGCCTCCATGTACAGCTGGCCGCTTTGGGTCAGATAGGCCTCCTCATCGAAATAATCGGTGGAAAAAAGCGTGGTCGTCCCCTCGCAGGCCGACGGAGTCAGCACCGGCGGATCGACGAGGGTGAACCCTTGCCCGTCCAGCCACTCCTGGATGGCCCGGATGATTTCGGCGCGGATCTTGAGGATGGACCGCTGGCGGGGAGAGCGAATCCACAGATGGCGGTGATCCATCAAAAAATCCACACCGTGCTTTTTTAAGGCGATGGGGTACTCATCGGCGATCTGAATGATTTCGATATCCTCGACATCCAATTCGTATCCGCTGGGGGCCCGTTCATCCCGGCGAACCGTCCCCTGAACATAGAGGGAGCTCTCCTGGGTCAATTCCTTGGCCCGTTCCCACACCTCCGGGGCTACCTGGCTCTTCACCAGAACTCCCTGGATAAAACCGGTTCCGTCGCGGAGCTGTAGAAACTGGATCTTTCCGCTGGAACGCTTGTTGTACAACCATACCCCCAACTTCACCGATTCTCCGACATGGTCAGCGATGTTGCCAATCCGGATCAACACGTCGATTCCTCCATCCGATTATTGACTCGTTCATTATAAACCCACCGGAAATGGAGAGTCAAACCGAGAAACCCTGAACGGCGGCAAAAAAGCCGGCGTTTTCGCCGGCTGCCATTTCCACCGCATCAATACAGCGACATGTACTGCTCCCGCTCCCAAGGATGCACCTGCATCCGGAACATATCCCACTCAATCTCCTTCGCTTCCACAAAGTGAGTCAACGCGTGTTCCCCGAGGGCATCGCAGATGACCGGATTTTGTTTCATCGCCTCCAGGGCTTCCTTCAGCGTGGAGGGCAAACTTTCGATCCCCGCTTCCCGGCGCTCCGCCTCATCCATGATGTAAATGTTGCGATCCACCTGCTCCGGAAGGGGCAACTCGTTTTTGATGCCATCCAGCCCCGCCTTCAGCATCACCGCCAGGGCCAGATACGGGTTGGCTGCAGGATCGGGACTGCGCACTTCGATCCGGGTGCTCAACCCCCGCGACGCCGGAATGCGAGCCAGGGGACTCCGGTTTTTCGGCGACCAGGCCACATAACAAGGGGCTTCGTAACCGGGAACCAGCCGCTTGTAGGAGTTGACCAAAGGGTTGGTAATGGCCGTAAACGAAGGGGCGTGCTTCAGGATGCCGGCCAGGAAGTGGCGGGCGGTCTCGGAAAGCCCCAGCTCGTCCCTTTCATCGTAAAAGGCGTTTTCGTTCCCCCGGAACAACGACAAGTGGCAGTGCATCCCCGAACCGTTCACACCGTAGAGCGGCTTCGGCATAAAAGTAGCATGCAGACCGTAGCGGCGAGCGATATTCTTCACAACCAATTTGAAGATCTGGATGTTGTCCGCCGTCTGCACCGCCTCCGCATACTTGAAATCGATCTCATGCTGACCCGGTGCCACTTCGTGATGGGATGCCTCCACCTCAAACCCCAGCTGGTCCAGGGTGACCACGATATCCCGCCGGCAATTTTCGCCCAAATCCAAGGGCGCCAGATCAAAATAGCCGCCCTTGTCGTTGAGATCCAAAGTGGCTTCCCCTTTTTCATCGGACTTGAACAGGAAAAATTCCGGTTCGGTCCCCACGTTGAAGGCGGTAAAGCCCATCTCCTCCGCTTCCTTCATCACCTTTTTCAGGATATTACGCGGATCGCCGGAAAAGGGGGTGCCATCCGGCAGATAAACGTCGCAGATCAAACCGGCGACTCGACCCTCCGCCCGCGACGTCCAGGGATAAATCACCCAGGTATCGAGGTCGGGATACAGATACATGTCCGATTCCTCGATGCGCACAAAGCCCTCGATGGATGACCCGTCAAACATCATTTTGTTGTTCAATGCCTTTTCCAGCTGGCTGCGGGGGATTTCCACATTCTTGATGGTCCCCATCAAATCGGTGAACTGTAGCCGGATATATCGGACATTCTCCTCTTCCGCCATCTTCATGATGTCTTCACCTGTGAACCTTCGAGGCATCTAGGGCCCTCCCCTTCCCATAGAATCGTGTCATGGCAGCATCAATGAAAGAAGCGAGACAGCTCTCCCTGAATCAGATGATGCTGACCCGGGCGGCCCGGCATCTCCTTCAACTGCCGTTTCAACAACCTGTATAAATCCTGCTTGGACAACTCCGTGACCTTGCCTCGGCTGACAATCGGTC
>JAJYSD010000055.1 GCA_021793745.1 Bacillota bacterium | reverse complement strand
GATCAGAGTGGACTTCCCGCTTCCCGACAGGCCCATAATCACGAAGGTTTCTCCCCGGTTCACCTCAAAGGAAGCATCGTGCACGCCGACGGTATGACCCGTCTTTTTCAAAACCTCTTCCTTCGTTGCCCCCTCCCGGAGCAGCTTCAGCACCGATTCCGGGCGGGGACCAAACACCTTGGTCACGTTTTCCACGATAATTTCAGACATGGCCCTGCTCCTTTTTGTAATTGTAGCGATTGGCGATGCCTTGGGTGATTCGATCGATGATAATCGCCAAAATGACGATGGAAAGCCCGGCCTCAAACCCGCGGTCGATATCCACCCGGTTGATGGCGATCAACACTTCCATGCCGAGCCCCTTGGCCCCGACCAGGGAAGCGATCACCACCATCGCCAGCGCCATCATGGTGGTCTGGTTGATTCCCGCCATGATGGTGGGCAGCGCTTGCGGAATCTGAACCTTTCTCAGCATTTGCCAGCGGGAAGAGCCGAAGGAAAGGGCCGCTTCGATCATCTCCCGGGAAACCTCCCGGAGGGCGAGGTTGGTCAAACGGATCACCGGAGGAAGCGCATAGATGACGGTGGCAAACAGCGCCGAAACCTTTCCCAGGCCGAACAGCATGATGGCCGGGATCAGATAGACGAAGCTGGGCATCGTCTGCATGGCATCCAGGATGGGACGCATCACCGCCTCCGCAAACCGGCTGTAAGCCATCAGGATGCCCACCGGAATTCCGATCAGGAGGGAGATCGCCACGGAGGTGAGCACGATGGACAAAGTCAGAATCATCATGTCCCAATAACCGAAGGATCCCACCAGGAACAGAAGAAGGCCGAAGGTAATGCCGGCGGGGAGATGAACCAGCCGCCAGCCGAGGAGGAAAGCGATCAGGATGATCACCCACCAGGGAAGCCATCCCATGAAGAGTTCCACATTGTACAGGAAGGTCAGGGTCACCATTTTGACCGCATCGAAAAAACCGGTCAAATGGGTGGTCAAAAAACGGATCAGGTCCTCTACGTATCCACCGACATCCAAACGAAAATCAGGAAATTGATTCATCATGACTGTGCTCCCTGCGAAGCCTCCACGTCACCTCTCTTTTCGAAATGAGATGAACGAACCCCTGACAAGCCATACCTGCCCGCGTCCGAGAATTGCCCCTTTGCAAAACATCCCCGCCTCCACCGCCCCGAGCCCGGGAAACCCGCGCCTTGCCCGGCGGAAGAGGACACCCTCCCTATTTCCGTCCACGGGAATACTATTTCAGGGACTCCTTCACCTTCGCCGCCACCTCTTCGGGCACCCACTGGGTCCACATCGCTTCGTGTTCCTTGAGGAACCACCGGGCGGCCTCGTCGCTGTCCGCGTCATGATCCCGCATGTAAGCCAGGGCCTCGTTGGTCACTTCGGCACTGGTCTGGTATTGCTTGAGAAACTCCACCACTTCGGGGGCGCGTTCCTCCAGGCTTTTATGGATGGCGATTTCCACCGGTTGCGCCGGGAATGCCGTCCCGTATCCGTCCTCCCAGGTCTTCTGGTCGAAGGGCGGCTCCTCCAGCAGGGTCATATCGTATTTCCCCATCACCCAGGTGGGCTCCCAGTAGTACCCCACCCAGGGCTCGCCCTTTTCATAGGCATCGGTCAAAGAGCTGGTGAGGGCCGCGTCGGAACCCGGCCGGAAATAGGTGAAATCCTTGTCCAAGCCGTAGGTCTTCACCTTTTGTTCCAAAATTCCGTCAACTGCCCATCCGGTGGGTGATCCGATAATCCGCGCCTTTCCGGGGTTTTCCGGATCCTCAAAGAGATCCTTGTAACGGGGCAGATCCTGAACCGATTTCAGATCCGGCGCCATCGGTTTGATGCCCCGTTTCTTGTCGCCTTTGATCATATACGTCGGCACATAAAATCCTTGCCGGTTGTCGTCAAAGTTGGTAGACACCTGGATCACATTTCCGCTATCCAGGAGTTTTTCCCACTGTTCCTTCACATTGCCCGTCCAGATCTCCATGTACACATCGATATCCCCCTGCTCCAATCCCGTCAGGGTGTTGGGGGTGGACCCGGGCGTCACGTCGGTCTTGAAACCGTACCCGTGCTCAATGATCGCCTGAGCCACGCTGTTGTGGAAGCGCAGGCTGTCCCATCCGGCATCCGCAAAGACGATGGGTTCATCCTGCCCCTGTTCCACTTCCGGCGGAGTCGCACACGCCGCCAAGGTCAAAATCAGCACCGCCGAAAGGAGTCCAATCGTCCATTTCGGCATTTTTTTGGAAAATGGATTCACATTAACAACCTCCTGTTCTCGTTCATTATAACATAATAAAAAAAATTAATTGAAACGGCATTCATGTCCGAGAAATCGCCCCTTTCCCACCTTTGGTAACGGATCCGCCGCCATCCGGCCCGATCGTGAAAATATTGAAGGGAGATCTTTCTCTCGCACCGCCGTCCTCCATCGCCCCCGGCTCCGGTCTTGCGAGGATATTCGTATTCAGGCGAGCGGGGCATGCGGGCCTCCCCGGCCTGAGTCGGCGCATTTGCGGGCTCCGATGCCCGTCGATTTTTCCATTCTCCTGGAATAAACTTACTAAGAAATGTTGAACAAATTGGCCAAATGCATCTCGGCTTTTTTCTCCCCCGGAACAAAAACCGGCGGCAGACCGACTTTCCGGCCTGCCGCCCGGCATTTTTATCGGCTTGTCGCCCGTTTAGCCGTTCGGGTGGCTTCCAATAGCGATTTTTGAAGCTGATCGACGGCCCTCTGCAGAGCCTTCCGGTCCCCGCTCTGCAGCGCTTCCGCCAGGGCGGGCAGGGGCTGCGCCGCATACCCGGTGGTCAGACCCGGCGCCCAGATTTGATGCTTATACCAAGGGCGGCCGGGGAGCCCTTTCGGCTGTGTCAAGTCTCGCTCCTGCTTGCGGAGAGCCGCATTGATCCTCTGCAGTTGTCGGCGCTCCTCCGGGGTGACGATCCCGTCGGAAAGGATGCGGTGGGCGTTTCTTTCCAGGGAGGCCGCCGCCTCTTTCCACCGCTCGGCCTGTTCGATGGCGGGAACCAGCGAAACGCCCAACGTCCCCTGTTCCTCCATCTCTTTCAGGAGGCGGAGCACTTCATCGGCATAATCGGAATAGCGAAGCGGCAGCACATCGGCATTGGCCAGCCGGAGGGCCATGATCCCGTTGACCCGGGCACCGGCGGCATGATGGAGATAGCCGGGATCGATCAACCGTTCAACGGAATCGGAGTTGTCATAGGCGCTGTGATACAAGCCCTCCCCCGAGCTGAAGCCGGTGTCCGCCGAGGGAACGCCGATATGCTGCAGAAAGGCGGTATAATCGGACCCGCTGCCCAGCGCGCCGATCGCCGGCGGCTTGTCCCCCGACCGCTTCTCCCAATCCTCATAGATGGAGGTCCCGGTTCGGGGCTCCGTCACCTCCCGGGTCACGGCATAAATCAATTCCTTCATGGAGGGAACCGCGGACGCTCCGAAGTACTGGCCGGCCGTTCCATCCATATTGAGGTAGGCGACGGCATTTTTCGTCAGATGCCTGCGATGCTCTTCCGCCCATTCCGTCGATCCGATGAGCCCGTATTCCTCCCCGTCCCATCCCGCGAGCACAATCGAACGTTCCGGACGCCATCCCTTCTGGTACAGGGAGCCGAGAACCCGGGCGATCTCCATCACCGAAGACCATCCGGAGTTGTTGTCCCGGGCGCCGTAAACCCATCCATCCCGGTGGGCTCCGATCACCACCAACTCTTCCGGGTATTTGCTGCCGGGAATCCGGACAATGACATCATTCACCTTCTTTTTCGCATAACGGATATCCAACGACAGCTTCACCTTGGCCGGCCCCGGTCCGAGGCGATAGGGAAAGGAGAAACCGCCCTGCCAGGATTCCGGCGCTTCGGGTCCCTTCATGTTTTCCAGCAGATGGCGCGCTTGGCCGTAAGAGATCGGAGTGGTGGGGATCGTCGGCAGCGAATCGGCTTGATCGGGGGAAATGCGCTTTTCACCCGGCAGGGAAGGATTTCCCGGAGTCAAGGGATCGCCGGGATAGCGATAGATGTAGAGAATGCTGCCCCGTTGAATGGCGTCCGCCGGCCGCCAGGGGCCTTCCGGATACACTTTCCCTCGGGTAAATCCATCGTCAGCCGGGTCGGAATAGATGATCACTCCCCGAGCCCCGTGCTTGGCCGCTTGATCCGTCTTGACCCCGCGGAAATTGCGGCCGTAACGCACGAGCACCACCTTTCCCTTGACGGAAATCCCCTGCTTCTTCAGCTCCTCAAAGTCTTCAGGCCTGCCGTAATTGGCATAGACGAGCTCCGCCTCCACCTCGCCGGCGGGGGAATAGGCGTTATACCCGGGAACCACGTCCTTCGCAAAGGGCGTACCCGGCGGAAGCTTCTCCATCACTTTCAGCTCCCGCTTTTCGGGAGCGGTTAGGGTCACGGAGATGTTTTCGGGGATGGACAGGTAAACATCGTAGGATTTGATCTCCGGCTGAAGTCCCGCTTTTTTCAGCTGCCTGACGGCATATTTCAAAGAATCCCGGTTCCCCTCGCTGCCAACCAGCGAAGGACGCAGGCTCAGGGCCCGGGAATCGGCGGCGATCCGCTCCTCCTTTACGTCTTCCGAAAAGCGCTGTTCAAACTGCCGCTGCCACGCCATCTTGTCCTTGGAAAATCCCGCGATCCGATGGGAGGGCTCGGACTTCGCCTGAACCGGCACCACGGACAAACAAAGGAGGGCAACAACCGAGAGAATCGTCAACCGACCAAGGGGACGCCCCCGAAAACCGACCATTCCTAACCCCCCTGTTTCAAAAAGTGATCATTTGAAGAATCATTTCAATATTCGGCCTCTGATCCCCTCCCTCCTTGCGATTCCAAACGCCGTTTTCCTACAGCCCGATCCTTTCCCACGCTTTCCGGGTGATCCGGTATACGCAGACATCGGACACACCGCGAAACGTCGTCCATTTCCACAGATGCATGCCGTTTTTCTCCGCCACCCGGCGGGAGGCCAGATTGGGCGATTGGATCAGGGAGATGACCCGGTCGAGGGCCTCGTCCGAAACGCGAAGTCCCGCAGGGCCCTTGCCGCCTCCGTGGCCAGCCCCTGTCCCCGATAATCCCGGTCGATCAGGTAGCCCACTTCCAATTCCTCCACACCGTCCACTTCCTGGGCGACGAGTCCGCAGCGCCCGATCAGCCGGCCGCTCCCCCTGTGGACAGCGGCGTAAAGGCCGTATCCCCGGGAGGGAATCACTTCGTCTATATGACGTTGGAGCCAGTCTTTCACCTCCGAATAACCGGGCACCTGCCCGCTTCCGATGTATCGCATCGTCCCGGGCTGCGCGTAGATCCGGTACAGGTCATCCAGATCGCCCATGACAAAGTGGCGCAGAATCAAGCGGCCGGTCTCCAAAACGATCTTCATTCCCTCAAGCTCCTTTCGCAACTCCATCCCCACGCTTTCAAAGATTTCTCCGGTCTTCCTCCCTCTCCTTCCCAGGAGCCCCCATCAACGGCACGAAAAATAAAGGCCGCGGACGAGGTCCAAGGCGCGGCTGCCGATAACCGGGAAAGCTTTTCCCCGGCGCCACACGGATCCCCTGTCCGCGGCCAAAAACCGTAGTCGGGAGTCCCAGTGTTCAAAGTCCTGGAAGTTCGCGGCCCGGATGGTTTCCGTCGGACCGCCACGCGGGCTCCGAAGTCGGTCAGGCATCCCTGCCGCTGACGACGAAACCTACATCACCCCGAACTGCTCGTCCCGCAGGTCGGTGATAAACATGTGCCCCGGGGCGTGGGTGATCATGAAATCGGGCTTCACTTCCATCGCCACCGCCTGGGGGGTGACGCCGCAGGCCCAGAAGACGGGAACCTCTCCCTTCCGGATGGTGACCGGGTCGCCGAAGTCGGGTCGGCTCAAGTCGCGAATCCCGATCGCCTCCGGGTTTCCGATCTGCACCGGCGCTCCGTGGACCGCCGGAAAGCGGGAGGTCACCTGTACAGCCCGCACCACGTCCCGCTCCGGGATAGGGCGCATGCTGACCACCATCGGTCCTTTGAACCGCCCTGCCGGGACACACGGGATGTTGGTCCTGTACATCGGCACATTGCGCTTCTCCTCGATGTGGCGCACCGGAATACCGTTACCCAGCAGCGCCTGTTCGAAGGTGAAGCTGCACCCCAGGAGAAAGGCGACCAGATCCTCCTCCCAGTAGCTCTGGATGTCGGTCACCTCCTCCACCAGCTCCCCGTGCCGATAGATGCGGTACCTGGGAAGGTCCGTCCGCAAATCGGCCTCCGGTGCCACCAGCCGGGGAACGGGGGAGCCGGGTTCCGTCACATCGAGGACCGGGCAGGGCTTCGGATTCCGCACACAAAATAGCAGAAAGTCGAAGGCCATCTCCTTTTTCAACACAACCAGGTTGGCCTGGACAAACCCCTTCGCCAGGCCCGCCGTAGGCCGAACCCATTCATTGCGCCGGAAGAGGGCCCGCAGTTCGGCGGGGGACATGGCGGCAACATCCATCTTTCTCTCCTCCCCGACCAATGGAATCAGTCGAACAGCTTGGGCAGCTCCGTAAACAGGGTGACCCCGCCCAAATAGGACATGACGATGACAACCAGAACGCCGAAGACCGTCAGCCACACCGGATGTTTGTAGTTGCCGACGATCGATTTCCGGTGGGCGGCGATCAGCATGATCCCCAGAGCGATCGGCAGAATCAAACCGTTCAGCGCTCCCACCAGGATCAGGGTTTTCACGGGACGGCCGACGGTGACGAACACGAGGGTCGACAGGATGATGAAGGCGATGATCAGCCCTCTGTGGTGCCTGTTCAAAGCCTTGCTGAAGGTCCGGATAAAGGAGACGGAGGTGTAGGCGGCTCCCACCACCGACGTCACCGCCGCCGACCACATCACGATGCCGAACACCTTGTACCCGATCTCGCCCGCAGCCAGCTGAAAGACGGAAGCCGGCGGATTGGCCTCATCCAAAGTCAGCCCTGCCGCCACCACCCCCAAGGCGGCCAGGAACAGGATGTAGCGCATCAGGGCCGTGATCAGAATGCCCGATATGGAGCTTCGGTTCACCTCGGGCAGGGCCTCGATTCCCTTCACCCCGGCATCCAACAGGCGGTGGCCCCCCGCAAAGGTGATGTAGCCGCCGACCGTGCCCCCG
>JAJYSD010000054.1 GCA_021793745.1 Bacillota bacterium | reverse complement strand
ATCGCGTTGTCCAGCATGTATTCGCTGATCGCTCCCTGGATGAAATGGGCCATGGCGTCGGGATGAAAATCTCCGAACACCCCCTGTTGCTGTCCTTCGCGCAAAATGCTCCGGAGCAGCTGCAACGCGGGGTCTTCGTCCTCGTCGTCCATCCGGTAATAGGGGACGTCGTCGGGGGTCCTGCCATGAAAGATGATCTCGATGAGGGCGATGCTGCGGTCGGGGTAGTCGCGCAAATATTCGAGGCTGGCCCGGATATACGCGTTCAGCTTTTGCTCGGGGGTCTGTTCCCGATTGACCCGCTCCGTAACGTATCGGGATGTGGATTCCACCAGCTTGATCAGCAGATGGTTCATCAAGTCCAGCTTGTCCGCGAAATGGTAGGAGATCAGTGCGGTGCTGATTCCCGCCCGTCTGGCGATTTGCGCGAGGCTCGCCCGGGCGTAGCCGATCTCGTCCAATGTCCGGATGGCGGCCTCCATAATCTGCTCGCGCCTCGCTTCGGAGATGAACGTCCGTTTTTCGCCGCCGATGGATCCATCCCTCCTCCAGGATGTTTGCCCGATTCCGATTTTTTCGGAGCCGCGGTTGTTAAAAACTGGCGCGACCTTGATATTTTCCCTTTCGCAAGGATTGATCAAGCATTCAAAAACTTGATCATATAATCAAATCTTACGTGAAGGATTTTCGGGATGTCAAGGGGTTTGCCGGGGTGAAACGAAAGGGGGATTCGATAAAGGATTGCGGAGCCAGGATGCCGAATGGATTTCGGAAAGTGGCGGTCCCTTCCGCCGCTGCAGGTTTTTCTCGACGATGATGCGCCGAATCTCCTGCTGTCGGGCGCCATTCGGCCTACACAGGTTTAAGCACCGGCCCCGATATCGACGGGAGTCGCATCACGAATATGCACGGATCGGAGCGTGGAGACCCTTGAAGCGGATGGCCCTGCTGTTTTCCCATGTTTTGACGGAAGAGCAAAAACAGGAAGCTCGGGAAGAGTGGGAAATCGGGACGTTCCTTCCCCTTCCCGCTGATCTCCAATCCCGGTGGTCCCAGGTGCCGCCGGAGGGCCCCTTTCCCCGGGAATGGCTCCAGCCGGTGATGGCGTGGTTGTCCCGGGAGACGGAACCGGGGGATATCGTCCTCGTCCAGGGAGAGTTCGGGGCGGTGTATCAGGTGGTGTCCTGGTGCCATCGGGAAGGCCGGATTCCCGTCTATGCGACGACGGCCCGCCGCTACGAAAGCCGCCGGCAGCCGGACGGAACCGTGAAAAACATCCATCTCTTCCGGCATGTCAACTTCCGGAGATATCCCCGGGGGTGATCCGTTCGGGGAAGGGATGCAAGTTGAGGGGATGAGTGGAAGCATCCGGTGAGGCTGAAAGCGAATGTTGCTGTCGAAGGGGTGTACCGATTTCCAAATGGTACACCCCTTCGGTGTTTCTTTTGACTGCTGGCGTATCGGGACATGCTGCTGCCACAAAGGTTCTTCCCTTATGGACAACTCCACCCTTTATCCCGGTATAGTTTCGCCCGTCCTGGCGAACAGTAGGATTGGATCAATCTAAGAAAGCGGGATGGGTGAACATGAGTCGCTATCCGGGTGATGAGGTTCGTCGAGTGGATAAGGATCAGGATGAAAATCTGCGGGGCACCTTTGTATCGGTCCTGTTGATCGGCGGGTTTATTTTGGCGATGTGGCTGATCGTGTTTTATATCTACATCCGAATGACGCTTTAAGGAGTGAGAAAGGAAGAACCCTATGGATATTCCCCGCTATGAACGCCTTTGGCTTGGAATCGGAATCGGGACGCTCATCCTCTTCTTGTTCATCACCGGATTTATGGGATTTTCCATGGGTCTGCACCCGACGGACGGGATGAAGAAGACGGTGGAGCCCGAAAAGGTGACCCAATCACCGCCCTTCGATCATCCCGGACTCCGGCGGATCGGACCCGATGAGTATGTCCTCACTTCCGTGTCGTATGTGTTCGGATACGATCCGATGGAGGTGACGGTGCCGGCAGGGGCAAAGGTGCATTTTCGGGCCACGAGCAGGGATGTGGTCCACGGCCTGTACATCCCCGGGACGACGGTCAACATGATGGTGGAGCCGGGACACATCACCGAGCAAACCTTCACCTTTAACAAACCCGGGGAGTATTTGGTGCTTTGCCACGAGTATTGCGGTTCCGGACACCATCTCATGCAGGGAAGAATCTTCGTGACAGGAGAGTGACCCCATGGCAAAGACGGCAAATGAAACGGGTGAAACCCTGGCCAAGCATCGCTACGACGAGCGGGATCGGCGCCTGATATTGGCCCATGTCGGAGTGTCGGTGACCGCCCTTCTGATCGGTGCCGTCGCCGGCCTGCTCCAGGTGGTGGAGCGGGCGGGTTGGATCCGGCTTCCCGGAGGGATCAATTATTATCAGATGTTGACGCTTCATGGCGTGCTGCTGGCCCTGGTCTTCACGACGTTTTTCATTTTCGGCTACTTGTACGCGGGTCTCGCCCGCACGCTGGACGGGGCGCTGGTATCCGCTTCCCGAAAGTGGGCGTGGATCGGATACGGCATGATGACCTTTGGCACCCTCCTTGCCGCCGCGCACATTTTGACCCACGAAGCCACCGTCCTCTACACGTTTTATCCGCCCCTTCAGGCTGCCCCCGGCTTTTACATCGGGTTGGCCCTGCTGGTCGTGGGCAGCTGGCTGGCCTCCGCGGTGGTGATCATCAACTACATGCAATGGCGGCGACGGAACAAGGGGGAAAGTTCACCGCTCTTCGCCTATATGGGGCTGGTCACGGTTATCCTGTGGCTGCACGCCAGCCTGTATGTGGCGATCGAAGTGGTGGTGCAGCTGATTCCCTGGTCCCTTGGCTGGGTCGACCGCGTCAACGTGGCGCTCAGCCGCACCCTGTTCTGGTGGTTCGGGCACGCGCTCGTCTATTTCTGGCTGTTGCCGGCGTATATCTACTGGTATGTGAACATTCCCCAGATTATCGGAGGCAAAATCTTCAGCAGCTCCCTTCCCCGTTTAACCTTTCTTTTGCTCCTCCTGTTTTCCATTCCGGTCGGCTTTCACCATCAGCTGAGCGATCCGGGGATCGAATCGTTTTGGAAGTTCCTTCAGGTGACGCTGACGATGGCCGTGGTGGTGCCCACGCTTATGACCGCCTTTGCCATATTGGCAACCTTCGAGATGGCGGGACGGGACAAGGGGGCCAAGGGACTGTTCGGATGGGTGAAAAAGCTTCCCTGGAAAGATGTCCGGTTTTTCACGCCCTTCATGGCGATGGTCATCTTTATCGCCGGCGGGGCCGGGGGAGTGATCATGGCGAGCTATCAGTTAAACCAGCTGGTGCACAATACCTGGTTTATCACCGGCCATTTCCACATGACCCTGGCGTCCACCGTCGGACTCACCTATTTTGCCGCCCTGTACTGGATGATCCCCATCCTGCGCCACCGAAAGTTGACACCGGGGATCAACCGCTTGGGCATCATCCAAACCGTGATCTGGACGATCGGCATGTTGCTCATGTCGGTCACAATGCACGTCGTCGGGCTGATGGGGGCGCCCCGGCGCAGCAGCTTTTCCACCTACGGCGGCCACGAAATCGTGTCCAGCTGGATGCCGTACTTACAGCTGATCAGTGTCGGCGGGATCCTGCTCTTTGTGGCCATTTTGCTGGCGGTGTACCTCTTCATTCACCTCTGGTTCTTGGCACCGAAAACGGACCGGCCGGCCGACTTTCCCATCGGCGTCGTCTCTGAAAAGGCGTCCCAACCGCCGCGCATCCTGGAACGCTGGTCGGTCTGGGTCGGGCTGTCCGTCGTTCTGTCGATCATCGCCTACGCCGTGCCTCTGGCCGATATGCTTCTCAACCCGGCACCGGGCGCCCTCCCATTGAGGCCCTGGTAGAACCAACCCCCTCCGCTGGGAAGGCGGGATTGGAGCCGGCCCCACCGGAGCGATGGTATCCCGCGATCGGCATTCGACGGGCCTGGAAGGAGCGCTTCGTTCTGCGCTTTCCGGATCGGGCGGATAACTCAACTTCCTTGACGAGAAAGTAACGAAAAATTATAATCAAATCATGTCGATACCTTTAATCGGAAAACCATCAGAGGGGAGAAGATCGGCCATGTATGATATCGCAATCGTTGGAGCCGGACCCGCCGGAGCGAGCGCCGCACTGTTTGCCGCAAAGGCCGGGAAGAAAACGGTGGTTTTCGACAATGACAAGAGCATCACCAAGAAGGCCTGGATTGAAAACCATTACGGTGTGATGGAGATTACCGGCCCCGACCTGGTGGAAACGGGGAAAAAACAAGCCTCCAAATTCGGTGCGGAGATCGTGGAGGATTCCGTGGTCAACATCGAGAAAAAAGATCAGGGTTTTGTGGTGGAGACCGAAGGAAAAGGATCCTTCGAGGCGAAACACGTGATTTTGGCGACCGGTTTGGCCACGGACCTGGCAAATAAGATCGGTGTGGAGATCAAGGAAGGAACCGAACCCCGGATTCCCAAGGTGCTCCAGGTGGATGCCGAGGGCAGAACCAACATCGAGGGGATCTGGGCCGCCGGGACCTGCGCCGGCGTGAGCGTTCACACCATCATCACGGCCGGGGACGGAGCCAAAGTGGCGATCAACGTGATCAGCGAATTGAACGGCGAGCGGTACGTGGACCACGACATTCTGAAATAAATTTGAGGAAGTACGCCATCGTCGACCTTCAGAGGGAGGTCGACGATTTGTTATCTGGCGGAACCCCCTTGATCTTTGGTGGAGGGATGGGCTCAGATTTTTTCTTGCAACTCCGGGGAGAATATGGTATTTTCAAACTGAATACAAAAAACCGTATTTTGTAATGTGTTGGGACGTGAGCCATGACCATATCGGAGAAACTGTATACCAAGAACGGACTTGCCGCGAGGGAAATCGCTCGACATCTATTGTCCGTCAAGCCCGGCGAGCGCATTCCGCGAATCAGCGATTTTGCCAGTAAATTGTCCCTGGGCAGGGGGACGGTACAGGGAGCGCTGCGGTTGTTGGAGGAGATGGGCGCGATTCATCTGGAGTCCAGGGGCCATTTGGGAACGTTCTTGAACCGTAAAGACGATCACGCCCTGTGGAAAATCGCGGGGATGTCCCAGGTGGTCGGGGTGATGCCCCTTCCCTATTCCCGAAAATACGAGGGGTTGGCCACCGGACTGGTGGAAGCCTTTCAGGAGATCAACGTTCCCTTCAACCTGGCTTTCATGCGCGGTTCGACCCACCGAATCGATGCGCTGCAATCGGGTCGGTACGATTTTGCGGTGGTTTCCGGCTTGGCGGTGGAATCGCTGCAGGAAAAATACCCGGGTTTGCAAATCGCGAAGCGGTTGGGACCCTATTCCTACGTGTCCGGTCACGAGATCTTTTTTGCGGACCCCTCCGAAACCGTCATCCGCGACGGGATGCGTGTCGGCATCGATTCCACCTCGGCGGATCAATATCTGTTGACCTCCTATGAGTGCCGCGGTTTGGCCGTTGAGTTGGTGGAAGTCAATTATATGCAATTGCTGGATATGTTGAAGGAAGGGAAAATCGATGCCGCCGTCTGGAACAAGGACGAACTCCGGTATGCCGATCGGTTCGGGCGCGGGCCCTTTCAGTCGAAGAGGGCGCGGGAACTTTCTGAAAAGGTGAGCGAAGCGGTTTTGGTGGTGGATCAGGAGAAGGGAGCGATTGTGGGACAACGACTGGCCGATCTTTCGGTGGACCGGATTCGATCCGTTCAGGAGGAGGTGGAGAAGGGACGCCGGTTTGCATGCTACTGAGCAAAGGAGTGCCGCACCGGTGCGGCACCCTTCAACCGGCGGACCGGTTACGCCTGCAGGTGTCTGAAGGTCGCGGGGGGATCCTCGAGACCTTATACAATATCCTGTATATTGGAGTTGTAGGCGTTCTGAAGGAAACAAGGGGGTGTCGATAGGTCGCAATGCTCATGGCGGTGGAACTTGGTAATCTGCCGCCGGGTCCTGGGATGGACATGCTCTCCATATCTTGGGCTTTGAGGTGTTGGTGATGCATTCGTTGAACGAACGATTCCGGGTTCTAATCAAGGGCGGGGTGGTGATACCCGAGGCGGCGGAGATTGCGATGGAGGCGGTAAGGCGTTTGCAGGAGAAACATGGATCCTTCCCCGATGACAAGCTGAACATGTTTTCCACACACCTCGCTTCGGCTTTGACACGCCTGGATCGGCGGGAAACCATCGACCCTCCTCCCGAGGAGCTGCTGGCAGAAATGAAAGCGTCTTCAGGGATTCAGGAAGCGATGCAGGAAGTGGCATGGGTGGAGCGCCGCTGGGGAAGGACGCTGCCGGATGCGGAAAAGCAGTTTTTGATGATTCATTATACGTCCCTTTTACAAGAAATGGAGGGGTGAAAGGTGATGAAAATCGTGATCGGCGGACAGGTGGACAAGAAAGAGGTGGAGGAGCTGGTCCGAAAACACGGACCGGAGAACCTGGAAACCGTGATCCGGTCCGATTTGGACGCGGCGATGGCGGTGAAAACGGGCAAAGCCGATTATTACATCGGGGCTTGTCACACCGGCGGCGGAGGGGCTTTGGCCATGGCGATCGCCGTCATCGGCCGGGACAAATGCGAAACGGTGTCGATGCCGGGCCGCAAACCCGATGAGGAGAAGATCCGAGAGGCGGTCCGGGCGGGAAAGAAAGCCTTCGGCTTTACCGCCGATCACAAGGAATTGGCGGTTCCGATGATCATGAAAGCGATCCAAGAGCTGACCTGATGTCGATTCACCCCGAAAATGAACCAGCGTTTGAAGCGAGATTCTCCCCAGCGGAAGCAGAAACGCCTGTAGAAACCGACTCGGCAATTCGAAGTTCTTTTCGCAGTCGGACGGCGGTGGTTGGCAATGCCGATGCTTGAAAGGGGTCGGTGAAAGGCGCAGGGTGCCGAAGAGGATGTCCCGCTTCGCCGATGCGGAGCACGGGATGTTCCCCTCTTCTTACGACATCTTTTTCACCGGCCAACCAAATCCCGGGGAGAAGGTGAGCCATTTTATGGATATGATTATTGTGATGCTGGTGGGGGCCATGGCGGCCGTGTTGGCAAACCGGGGTATCGCCGTTTTCAACGACGGTTTGCGGCCGATCGTGCCGGAACACATCGAGGGGCGCTTAAGCCGGCGGGA